>CAZGFB010000001.1:0-34662 GCA_964525175.1 uncultured Candidatus Saccharibacteria bacterium
TACACTTTTCGCTTTTTGAATACAAAACGCTCAAAGTCTTGCGCTTGGGTCCCATCCCCAAGCTCACCTTCGCGGGAATGACAGCAGGGAAGTGGTTATTTGGGGATGATATAACCCTAGCTAAATACCCCTAAATATTGTCTTAAATAGCGCAATATTAAATTTTACATAAAAGTATGTTAGAATCCAAGGACGTTAAATTATAAATAACAAACAAGAAAACAGTACGATGAAATCAACAAAATACGTGTATTCGTTTGGAGGAAAAAAGGCTGACGGAAACGGCAGTATGAAACCACTTCTAGGAGGAAAGGGTGCAAACCTCGCAGAAATGAGTCGAATCGGCTTGCCGGTGCCACCCGGCTTCACAATCACAACAGAAGTTTGTGGTTATTATTATGACAACAAAAAAACATATCCAAAGACTTTAGAACAAGAAGTTAAGGCTGGTATTTCTGCTATTGAAAAAAACATGGGTGTAAAGTTTGGAAACAAAAATGCTTTACCTCTTCTTGTTTCTGTTCGTTCAGGTGCACGAGACTCAATGCCTGGAATGATGGATACGATTTTAAACCTTGGTCTAAATGATGAGACAGTTCTTGCTTTAGCAAAAGCAACAAACAATGATCGATTCGCATGGGACTGTTACCGACGCTTCATTCAAATGTATGGAGATGTTGTGATGGGTGTTCAAAAGCGAGAAGGTGAAGATCACGAACCTTTTGAAGTTGTGATTGAAACTCTTAAACATGAAACTTATAAAGAAGATATCGACGACTCAAAACTCACAGTTGAAGATTTGAAAAAAATGGTTACTCGTTTCAAAGCTTTGATTAAAGAGCGAACAGGAAAAGCATTTCCACAAGATCCATGGCAACAGCTTTGGGGATCTACTGGAGCAGTTTTTGGTTCATGGATGAACGACCGAGCTTCTGTTTACCGAAGAAAATATAATATTCCAACAGAATGGGGAACAGCGGTGAATATTCAGGCTATGGTATATGGAAACACGGGTGTTAAATCTGGTTCAGGTGTGGCCTTTACTCGAAACCCAGCAAACGGTGATAAAGAATTCTGGGGTGAGTTCCTAATTAATGCACAAGGTGAAGATGTGGTGGCTGGCGTTCGTACTCCAGAGCCAGTTGAGAAGCTTGTAAATTATTTACCTGAAGCTTACAAAGAATTAATGAAAATTCGAAACACTCTTGAGACTCACTTTAAAGATGTGCAGGACCTTGAGTTTACAATTCAAGACGAAAAAGTTTTCATCCTACAAACTCGAAATGGTAAGCGAACAGCGATGGCTGCTTTGAAAATTTCTATGGATATGGTGAAGGAAAAACTTATCGATTGGAAAACAGCTATTAAGCGAAACCCAGCAGAACAACTTGATCAACTTCTAGCGCCGATTTTTGATGTGAAAGCAGAAAAATCTGCAAGAGTTATTGCAAAAGGTTTGCCTGCAGGACCAGGAGCAGCTTCTGGAAAAATTTACTTCAGTGCAGAGCGTGCAGTTATTGCAGGGGACAAAGGTGAGAAAGTCTTGCTTGTTCGAGCAGAGACAACACCAGAAGACTTGCGAGGAATGATTGCTGCCGAAGGTATTCTTACAGCGAAAGGTGGAGTTTCTTCACATGCTGCGCTTGTGGCTCGCCAAATGGGTAAAGTTTGTGTTTGCGGAGTTTCATCTTTGCAAATTGATTACGATAAAAAGACTTTGACAGCAGGTGGTAATGTATACAAAGAAGGAGACTTCATTTCGATTAACGGAACACTTGGTACTGTTTACGCTGGTGCAATAAAAACTGCTCCATCAGAAATTGTTCAAGTTCTTATCGATAAAACACTTAAGCCAAAAGATAGCGAAACATATCAAATGTATGCGACTCTTATGGAATGGTGTGCAAAGGCAACAAAATTGCAGGTTCGCACAAACGCAGATACTCCTGAACAAGTAGAAAATGCTTTATCGTTTGGTGCAACGGGAGTAGGGCTTGTGCGTACAGAACATATGTTCTTCGAAGGTGACCGAATTGATGCGATGCGAGAAATGATTCTTGCAGATAATCTAGAAGATCGAAAGAAGGCTTTAGCAAAACTCTTGCCATATCAAAAAGCAGACTTTGCCGGAATCTTTAAAGCATTGAAAGGCTTCCCAGCAACTATTCGCTTCTTAGATCCACCACTTCACGAATTCCTTCCTCACGAAGAAAAAGCACAAAAAGATTTGGCTTCCAAAATGAATATTTCAGTTGATAAGATTAAACATCGAATCGAAGAGCTTCACGAGTTCAACCCAATGCTTGGTTTTCGTGGATGCCGTTTGGGAATTATCCATCCTGAAATTTCAGAGATGCAGGCACGTGCAGTATTTGAAGCTGCTGTGATGATTCAAAAGACAGGTGTGAAAGTAAAACCAGAAATCATGATTCCTCTTGTTGGTTTCAAGAAAGAGCTTGATCTTCAAGTTGAAGTTGTGCACCGAATTGCAAAAGAAGTAATGGCAGAAAAGAAAACAAAAGTTGATTATATGGTCGGTACAATGATTGAAGTTCCTCGT
Organism: uncultured Candidatus Saccharibacteria bacterium; assembly: GCA_964525175.1. Classification (GTDB taxonomy): domain Bacteria; phylum Patescibacteriota; class Minisyncoccia; order Phycocordibacterales; family CAIZIN01; genus CAIZIN01. The sequence goes on from CAZGFB010000001.1 coordinate 2,561, forward strand.
GGAGCTTTGACAGCTGATGAAATTGCACAAACAGCACAATTCTTTAGTTTTGGAACAAACGACTTAACACAAACATGTTTGGGTATGAGTCGAGACGATTCAGGTTCTTTCATTCCTTCATATCAAGAAAGTGAAATAATCAAAATGAATCCTTTTGCTTCTATCGACCAGACTGGTGTTGGAGCGTTGATGAAGATTGCTGTAGAGAAGGGAAATGCTACACGACCTGGAATCAAGATGGGTATTTGTGGAGAGCACGGAGGCGACCCAGCTTCAGTGAAATTCTGCCACAAGCTTGGTCTTACATATGTAAGCTGTTCTCCATATCGTGTGCCTGTTGCAAGACTTGCAGCTGCACAATCTGCTCTTGAAGACGAAGCTGTCACAGTTAAAACTGTAAAGAAGGCAGTAAAGAAAGTTTCAAAGAAGTAGAAAACTAGGTTTAAAAAGAAAAATCACACAACTTCAAAATTGTGTGATTTTTCTTTATACATGTAAAAACCCACCGAGCCAAATCTTGGCTGGTGGGTTACGAGTGAGAGTTAAAGAAGTTTGCTGAGTCTGGACCTCTTTTGCCTCTTTAGCCTTCTCAGATAAGCGCATGTGCTTTCGATCTGATGTGCTTGTTGTTGGATGCAAATTTCGAATTCGATTTCGGCGAGCTTTAGTCTTTTCATAATGTATCTCCTTCTTCATATTAAATTCATATTCATTTTGTGTCAAACGATAATCTGCTTTACATTCCGTAATTTTTGTTTTATGTGTGGTTATCCACAGGTATAATTGTTGACGGTGAACGGTTGTTCACCTATACTATATATATACAAATAATTTACCCACCAAAATTTTAATGTCATCCTACAAAATTTTCTATTCGAAAATTTAGAAGGACAAGAAAACTTAGGGGGGGGCAAGCAATCATATGAGTAGCAACACTTTCAAAAAAGCCATAGAGCAAGAGTTAAGAAAACTCAATGAAGAAATCGATAGTAAAATCGTAAAAGGTCTTTCATATATGAAGGAGTCTAAAAGGCATAAAACTTTGTTAAGACAATTGAATAGTTTTAATCGTCATACAAGTTTATTTCAAAGATCATTCAATTTAGTAACAACATTTCTATTATAATTCAATTAATTTCATTTCCAATTAACCTCTTCGTATTTGTCATTCCTGCGGAGGCAGATTCACAAGTATTTTTCTGGAGAAAAATCTTCTGAACACGACTCAGCCCGTCGGCTTCCGTCCTTGCAGTCTGGTCCCATCCCGACTTCACCAGTCTGAAAATTTAAATCATGGATTCCCGATCAGGTCGGGAATGACATGCGGGGAGGGATTCATAATTCTTAATTCATAATTCTACTCATCATGAACGAATATAAAAATAAAATTGTTTCTTTCTACCATCGACATCGAAGAATGCCGAGCTATCAGGAGATTATGGACTTGGTGGGTTTTAAGTCTAAAAATGCTGTATATAAACTAATTGAAAAACTCGTAGATGAGGGTATTGTCACAAAAGATAAAAAAGGGAAACTTATCCCAAGTAACAGGCTGGATGAAATCCCAATTCTTGGTCTGGTGGAGGCGGGCTTCCCAACCACTATGGATGAGGAAATGACAGACACAATGAGTATTGATGAATATTTAATTGATCATAAAGATTCCACATATCTACTAGAAGTTAAAGGGGATTCAATGATTGATGCTGGAATATATGAAAAAGATTTGGTGATTGTGGAAAGAAAAGGTGAAGCAAAAGTTGGTGATATTGTGATAGCCGAAGTTGATGGAGGATGGACAATGAAATATTACAGAATGGACGGACATAAAGCTTATCTTGAGCCTGCTAATAAAAAATACAAACCAATATATCCAAAAGAAGGCCTGCGTATTGCAGCTATTGTGAAAGGGGTGATTAGAAAATACTAATAAATAACATACAAAAAACTCTCAGACTAATTCTGAGAGTTTTTTGTATGGGCGCTATTCGTGCACTTTTGATTCGAGCGTTTTCATTATCTCATCGTTGCTCATTTTCATTTCTTTCATTTCATCTGGATGTGCATTTTTCATGTGATTCATCATTTTCATAGCCACTTCTTCTTCTGATGCACCATGAGCCTCAAAACCACAGTCTATATTTGGATCAATATCCTTGCATGATAGTTTCATAATTTTAATATATTAACTTGATAATATTATTAGCAGATTATTACTAAAAAATTACGACCTTCTAACCTAATTATTATAAATAATTAATACTGAAATTATTGTGAAGATGAAATTTAATATTTTTTGCTTTTAAAAGAGGTGGTTGTAGAATGAAAAGAGAAATGAAATATTAATTAAGAGTTGTAATCAGCCACCACGCAAGATTTATCACGCATTTGTCTTTTGAAGGTGGTGGCTGATTACAACTCTTAATCTGTTACATTGAATTGCAATTTGTTATATAATATTCAGTATATGGATAATAAGAAATCACAAATATTTTTTGGTGTGGCAATAAGTATATTTTTTGTTTTGTCGGTATTTATACTTTCGCCTTTTTTAATTACATTAGCATTGGCTTTAATTGGAGCTATCATACTTGGTCCTGTATGCAAAAAAATTACAAGGGTGTCTTTTGGTAATAAATCTGTGGGTGCAATCATAACGATATTATTGTTTTATATAATTATTTTTATTCCAGTCTCACTTGTATCGTTTCAGTTATTTAAGGAGGCTCAAGGCGTCTATGCTTCTTTAGACACTCCTAATGCGCCAAATGTTACAGTCATCAATCGAATAATTAATGATAACCTTAATTCAATAATTCCAAATAGTGACTTACGTATTGAAAAATATATTGGCGGATTTTCTTCTTGGATAGTTTCAAACCTAGGTAATTTTTTTGCAGGAACTTTTGATATATTCTTGAAAATATTATTAGCAACAATTGCTTTGTTTTTCTTATTAAAAGATGGTGAAAAGTTTAAGAAAAATATAAAGGATTTAAGTCCGATTTCTGATGAGGCGTATGAATACCTAACTAAATCCATAGAGACAGCTGTTAAATCTGTTGTTTTCGGCTCTATCATTATTGCTGTGGTACAAGGTGTTGTCTCTGGAATTGGAATGAGTATTTTTGGAATTCCGAATGCAACTTTATGGGGGACCATTTCAATTATTGCTGCATTTATACCAGGAATTGGAACAGGAATAGTTTTTCTTCCAATAATAATTTATGCATTCTTTTACGGAACATTATTCCAAGCCATTGGATTGCTATTATGGGCTCTTATTATTGTGAACGTAATCGATAATTTATTAAGACCTTTAATCATGCATAAGTCTGTGGGTATTCATCCTTTATTTATTTTGTTTTCAGTTCTCGGTGGTATTAGTTTTATTGGCCCAACAGGATTTATTATTGGTCCTTTGGTTTTGAGTGTGCTTTTTGCATTAATTAGGGTTTATAAGATGAAGGAGATTCAGGTTTCATAAGTAAAGAAAAACACCGCTCGAAATATCGTGCGGTGTTGTGATTGTAAGAATTCAAATCTTAAACATTTTCCAATTTAAATTCTCTTTCAAGTCCTGCCCTAACAAGGTTGCATAGGCTTGCTGAAGCTTCCAGGAATTTAGGGTCATCACGACTTCTGAGTAAGTATGCTTTTTCAGTGAATCGATTATATCCATTAATTCTTTCTGGAGATGTCACAATGACTTGCTTTCCATTAAGGTGGGGTTCGAAGTCTGTGTTTTTATAACACCACAAATTCTCGCTGAGAAGGATCAGATCCGCCTCTTCGATGTGTGAAACTATCGTTAGCATGTCTGGGCGAGCCGGCTTTTCTCTGGTTGTAGTGCAAACAACAATCTGGATTTCGTGAGGTAGTCCAATAAGTCCGGCAATAAGGATTGTATTCATTGCCCAAGCGGCTTCGGTGTTGCCTTCAAGTATGAGTACTGTCGTAGATTTCATTTTTTCTTATGGTTGAGTTCTTACAGTTCAAGGATCTATTACTGCATTTATTGATACAGTATTTTAGCCGTTTTGTAAAGCATTATGAAAATTTGATGAAGAAATGATTTTAAGTGTAATTAATATATAAAATGATATAATTTTAATAAATGTTTAAATTTAATTGGAAATATAAAAAAATTACAAAGAGTGTGGGGCCGGGATTAATTACTGGCGCCGCCGATGATGATCCTTCAGGTATTGCCACATACAGCCAGACAGGAGCACAATTTGGTTATGGGCAACTTTGGACAGTTATTTTTATGTTGCCTTTAGTAACTGCGATTCAAGAAGCTTGCGCAAGAATCGGCGCCGTGACAGGAAAGGGGATAGCTACTGTTATTCGCGAGAATTATTCGAAAAAAGTTTTATACGTAGCTGTGTTTCTTGTTTTGATTGCAAATACTATAAATATTGGTGCGGATATCGGGGCGATGGCTGCCGCTGCGGGTTTAATTATTCCTCTTCCTTTTGTTCTTCTTGCGTTAGGCTTCACGACTTTAATTTTGGTTTTAGAAATTTTTGTTTCTTACAAAAATTATGCAAAACTTCTCAAATGGTTGGCTCTTGCACTCTTCTCTTATGTGCTTACTGTGTTTATTGTAAAACAGCCATGGAGTGAAATTTTACATGCGACATTTGTCCCGCATTTTGAGTTTACTTTTGCGTTTCTTTTCATTATTACTGGAGTGTTGGGCACTACAATTTCTCCGTATATGTTTTTCTGGGAGGCTTCAGAAGAAGTTGAGGAGGAGCATAAGAAAAATATGATTCATAATGGTAAGCCTGCTTTGACAAAATCTTTTATGAAGTCGATTCGTTTGGATAATGCGATTGGGATGATTTCCTCACAAATTGCAACATGGTGTATTATCGTTGTTTCCGCCACGGTACTGCATAACAATGGCGTCACAAATATTGCAACTGCTGCAGACGCGGCTCGAGCACTCGAACCGCTTGTTCAAACATTTCCATATGCAGGCTTTTTAGCAAAGTTACTATTTGCTGTTGGGGTTATCGGATTGGGCTTACTTGCTGTGCCTGTACTTTCAGCTTCAGCTTCTTATGCAATTTCAGAGGCTTTTTCTTGGCGAGAAGGTTTAAACCAGAAATTTAAAAGAGCTCACGGATTTTATGGAGTTATTACCGTTGCAACTTTGATCGGGCTCATGATTAATTTTATTGGTATAGACCCTGTGCGAGCGCTTGTGATTACTGCTGTGATTAATGGAATTATTGCTGTACCTCTTATTTTCTTAATTGCAAAAATTGCCTCAAATGAAAAAATTATGGGAGAGTATAAAAGTAGTAAGCTTTCAAGTACTCTTGTTTGGTTAACATTTTTCTTAATGGCCACCGCCGTGGTTGCGATGTTTATTGCGTTTTTGATATAAAGAATTATGAATCGACACAAAATAAGGAGTGGAGCGACTATATTTTGTGTCGTCTTCGCGAATGCGGGGATCCAGGTCGATTCTGATTTTTCAGACTGGATTCCGGCCTTCGCCGGAATGACAGACGACATTTTTTTGAATTTTGAACATTTGGATTTGTTTCGGATTTCGAATTTAGATATACTGTATCGCCAAAATAGCTAGTAAATTAGCCAATATTAGGACATATTTAATATATGTGTTACACTCAAAAAGTCGTTTTAATAGAAACCTAACTATAAACAAAATTATGACAGATGACACAAACGTAGATGCAGTTGTAGCGGATGAAGTTGTTGAAGAAACAGCTCCTGTTGCAGAAGAAATCGAAACTCCAGTTGAAGGAGAAGAAGTTGCAGAAGAGGCTCCAGTAGCAGAAGCTCCTGAAGCAGAAGTTGCAGCGTAATCTTTTTTACAACAAAAAACCCTTGAGCAATCGAGGGTTTTTTGTTGTCTGAATATTGTGTTCTGTCATTCCGGATTTAGTCCGGAATCCAGTCTCGCACTCGCATTGTCATTCTCGACCTGATCGAGAATCCATGAATTAATTTTTCAGACTGTGAAGTCGGGATAGGACCCGACTGCAAGACCGGAGGCTGACGAGCCGAGGTGTGGCCAGAAGATTTTTCAGTAGAAAAATACTTGTGGATTCCCGTCTCTACGGGAATGACAGTATAAAGAATTAAATACCACTAACCAACCAGTCCTAGATCGGTCAAAAAAACTTTTAATTCCGCTCCTTCAATTTTTCTGTAAGTTCCTTCGGCTGTTTTTCCTAAAATAATATTCATTATTCGAACACGTTTTAATGTATCTACTTCTTGGAAGAGTGCAACACACATTCTACGGATTTGATGTTTTTTTCCTTCGCCTAAAGTAATTCTAAAAGTATTTTCGTTTATGATGTCTACCTTACATGGTTTTGTCATTTCGGCTTCAATTTTAACACCTACCTCCATTTTTGCTTTAAAGCTAGAACGAAGAGGGTTTTTTGTTGTAACAATATATTCTTTATCGTGAGCGTGTTTTGGGTTGAGTAGACGGTCTGTGACACGTCCGTCGTTTGTAAGAATGAGTAAACCTGTTGAATCTTTATCAAGTCGCCCAACAGGGAACACATCTCGAATTGCTACGTTTTGTTTTATATCAACTTCTCCGTGTTGAGGTGAGTGTGTAATAATTCCACGAGGTTTATTGTAGGCTAAGTATATATATGCTTTTTGTTTTGCACTATTGTGTACTTCTACATGGTCACCTTCATTAACTTTATCTCCAAGTACTGCGCGTGCATTATTTATAAAAACTTTTCCACGTTCAACAAGCTCATCGGCGCCTCTTCGTGTAGCATAATTTTTTAAAGCGAGATATTTATTAATTCGCATAGGGTAGAGAGGGGCGCTTGGCTCTGGAGTTAAAGACGGATTAGGTCTTTGGGTTTTGGTTATTCTTAGTTTTTTGGGCTTAATGTTTTTCATTTGTAAGATAATTTGTACATCTAATTATAGCATTTGCAGGCAAAAAAGTCAAATCAAGCCTTTGTTTTGAGCCATATTCTTAATTTCTAAATTAAAAAATGCTGGATCCCCGATAGCCTTCCTTTCAGTCAGGCTTCGAGGACGACACAAAATATAGTCGCTTCACTCCTTATTTTGTGTCGATTTTTAATTCCACCTTTTTAATCGTTGCTTTTTTAAATTTATGTGTTATACTTAAGCAATCAGTTTTCGGAGAGATTCGACCTCTAAAAAATCTGTTTTAAATACATTCCAATCGTCTTTGTGTCATCCTCGTGTAGTCACGGGGATCCAAGTCCTGAATTTTCAGACTGGATTCCGGACTAAATCCGGAATGACACGCAAAAAGAACAATTGTGAAAGTTAATGTTTCAATAATAATAAAATATAAAAATAATATATATGGGAGATTTTAATAAACGTGGTGGAAATAGCTTTGGCGGAGGCCGAAGCGGTGGAGGTTTTAGAGGCGGAGATTCTCGAGGTTCATCATTTGGTGGTGGACGTTCGGGTGCTCGCCCAGGTAACAGAGATTTCAGAGAATCACAGATGTTTAGTGCTACTTGTGCTGAATGTGGAAAGACTTGTGAAGTTCCTTTTCGCCCAACTGGTGACAAGCCTGTGTACTGTAGTTACTGTTTCTCAAAGCATAAAGAAGATGGTGGAGATCACCCTCGAAGAAACGATGGACGAGAAGCTCCTCGAAGAGAAGGTGGAAACAACAGTTTTGTAAGCCGTGGACCATCTATGGATCGCGCACCAAGACCACAAGTTGATAATTCACTAGTTCTCGATCTTAAAAAGCAAATTGATATGGTAAATAGTAAGCTTGATAAGGTAATGGAAATTCTAAAGAAGGCTGATTCACAAGAAGTGAAAAAAGTCCCAGAAAACAAAGTTGATGTTAAAGCACTTTCTTCAGTTGTTAAAAAAGTTGTTACAGCCCCAAAAGCTGTAGTTGCTAAAAAAGCAGTGAAGGTTGTTGCAAAACCAGCAAAGAAAGGAAAGAAATAATTTTTAAAATATATAAAGCTGGATTAAGCTTTGCTTAATCCAGCTTTATATTATGGGAAAAAGCTAGAGCCTAGCGCCTAGTGCCTAAAAGCTAAAAAAATGTCCAACACCGACACAGTCTTAAGATTTCAAAAAGCGTCCTTTGAGTATGGACACAATATTCCAATTCTAAACGAAGTGGATTGTTCTGTGCGTCGAGGGTCAAAAATTACTATCATGGGTCAGAACGGTTCAGGAAAAAGTACAATCTTTGGAATAATTACTGGAAAGCTAAAACTTGAGAATGGAGATTTGTTTATTACAAATGGCGTAACTATTGCGATAGCAAGACAGGTGATTCCACGAGATGAACTAAATTTAACCCTAAGAGAATTCTTTGAAAAAGCCTTTGATGATTCAGTGAATGCAGGGCTTCGAAAAAGTGCTGGTAAAATATACGATATTGATAAAAAAATTGATGATGTTCTTGAGGTCGTGAATCTGAAAGGTCATGAAAAATTACATGAAAGAATTGTAGATACTTTTTCAGGAGGTCAGCAGGCACGTATTCTTCTTGCTTCTGCATTAATACAAGATCCAGATATTTTACTTCTCGATGAGCCGACCAATAATTTAGATAAAGCGGGGATTGATCATCTTACACAGTTTTTGATTGACTATAAAAAGACAGTGCTTGTGATTTCTCACGAAGCTGAATTTTTGAATAAGTTTACCGATGGTGTGCTTTACCTAGATGTGTTTACGAAAAAACTCGAACAGTATGTAGGTAACTATTTCGACGTGTCTGAACAAATTAAAATTCGTCTTGAAAAAGAAAATAGAAAAAATGCTCAATTAGCAAAAGAAATTCAAGAGAATAAAGATAAAGCAAACTTCTTTGCAAACAAAGGAGGCCAGATGCGACTTGTGGCTCGACGTATGCGAGAAAAAGCTGAAGAACTTGAAGATGAAAAGGTGGATATTCGAAGAGAAGACAAAACAATTCGACCTTTTATAATTCCTTCTCAGCCAGAGATGATCGGTACAATAATTGCTATTTCTGAATTTGGAATAATTAGCCCGAAGACATATAAATTAATTCATAGAAAGGCAAATGTGATACTTAAGAAAAAACAGCATTTACTTTTGCGCGGTCCAAATGGTATTGGAAAAACGACCTTACTCGAACGAATTGCAACAAGTAATGACAATGGCTCTGTGATCTCTTCAGGTGTGAGAGTTGGGTACTATAGGCAAGACTTTTCAACATTAAATTTTGAAGATACTGTTTATGATTCTTTAATGTCTGTAATGGAGAAAAAAATAGAAGAAACAATGCGCGCAACAGCTGCTGGTTTTTTGATTACCAAAGAAATGATTCATGCAAAAATTGGCACACTTTCTGAGGGGCAAAAAGGTTTAGTTGCGTTTGCAAGGCTCGTACTTCAAAAACCGGGGTTGCTAATCTTGGATGAGCCCACAAATCACATAAACTTTCGCCATCTTCCAATTATCGCCGAGGCTCTAAATAAATACGAAGGCGCAATGATTCTAGTTTCTCACGTCCCTGACTTTGTTAAGAAGATTAGAATTGATGAAACGTTAGATCTTGAAAAGTAATCCAAGGTCTCCCCTTGGAATTTCCAAGGGGAGACCTTGGAAAAACTTGTGGTTATGTAATTAAAAGTTTGGTATGATTATATCGTATGAACAGAGCCTTTGATTTTTCGATTGATGAATTTTATCACATCTATAGCCGGGGTGTTGATAAAAGAATTATTTTTCTCGAAACTTGTGATAAAGATAGGTTTGTAAAATTACTATACCTTTGTAATGGAGACAAACCAACTGTTTTTAAATCAATCCAAGGGGAGACCTTGGATAAAATTGATGTGGGTAAAAAGATAGTTTCTATAGGTGCATATTGCTTGATGGATAATCATTTTCATATTCTACTTAAGGAAATTGAGGAGGGTGGTATCAGTAAATTCATGATGAGACTTCTAACAGCTTATTCAATGTATTTTAATAAAAAAAATAAAAGGACAGGCTCTTTGTTTGAAAGTGAATTTAAAGCAAAACATCTTGATACTGACGAATATTTAAAATATATTCTCTCATATATACATTTAAATCCGATAAAGATGATCCAACCTAATTGGAAAGAAGATGGTATTTTTGATAAAACTAAAGCAAAATTATTTTTAGATAAGTATAATTATTCTAGCTATTCTGATTACTTAGGCGCAGAAAGGGAAGAGGGGTTAATATTAGATAAAAAAGGATTACCTGAATATTTTGCTGAATTTAAGGTTTTTGAGGATTTTATAGATGAATGGCTGTCTTTTATTCCTGACTCAGAAATCCAAGGTCTCCCCTTGGAAATTCCAAGGGGAGACCTTGGATAGAGTACAAATTAAATCTTTAGATAGTTCTTTGGTAATTGGATCTCTAGGTAGTCCTTCAGACAGTCTTAATGTTATTGGAGACGTTGCTTTTGACGTGAAGGCTCTCACAGATTCAGCGACCACCTTAGATTCCTTTAGTCTTCCTGTAACTATCACATATCAATATTTAAACGAAGATATTTCGGGATTTAATGAATCAACTTTGTGGATGTATCACTATCATGGCGGAGCTTGGGTTGCTCTTGATGATTGTCAAATAAGCACCAGCACAAAAACGATTTCATGTACTGCTCCAAATTTTTCAATCTTTTCGTTATTTGCAGAAAGAACTCAAGAATCAACACCGACACCACCAACACCATCAATATCGACTCCTTCTAGATCTCAAGGAACTTCTGTTCAAACCAGAGTTAAGAACTTAATTTCTATGGGAAATACTAAATCAGCAGATGATTTAAAGAAACAATATTCGTATCTATTTCCAAATGAAAATCAAATAGACACAAAAGCAAAAGAGACTTCACTTTCCCCAGCGTTTAATCGAGATCTTAAATTTGGTATGACAGGAGCGGATGTTAAGAAACTTCAACAATATTTAAACAATAATGGATATGTCGTTGCTAAAACAGGAGCTGGATCTAAAGGAAAAGAGACGACAACATTTGGACCTGCAACACGCTCAGCTTTAATTAAATTTCAAAAGGCAAACAAAATTACACCAGCAATCGGATATTTTGGTCCAGTGACAAGAGCGTTTGTGGGGAAGTAATATTATTCCAGATTTACTTCATTATCTTTTGAAACAAAAAGTGATGCAATGAAAAGAGAATGCACAATTAAGAAACTTAAGAGGAGAGAAAAATTAAGATTATTTAAGTAGTGGCATTATTTGTGTATTATTTTTGGTATATCGGTAAGGTTCTGGTATAATTATAGTGTGTATTTTGTTAAAAATTATTACTACAAATTAAATGAATGAAAAAACCTATATCAGCCAAAAATCTGTTCAATCTTCTAATCTAGGATACGAGAGAGAAAATAGCTCCCGTTCAAAATTTAAATTATCTTTAGTAAAAACATTTGTAATCTTTTTTGTGTTCCTTTTATTTTTTGTAGTTCGAGTAGAAAAAATTCACGCCGCGCAAATAACAGTTTATGCTACGGCAAATGGTGTAAAATGGATGGGTACTAATGCTGGTTGGAATACAAATCCAGATGGTGTGAGTGGAACTTTTTATAGTAATCCACAAAACAATTCAACTGATACGTTTATTGTTGATCTTAATGGAAAATCTGGAATATCTATTGATACAGACATTGTTGTAGATAAAATACAAGATTCTTCAGCTACTGCAAGCGTTTCTCTTAATGCGCCAAGAACTATTTCTGTTTTAAATGGTGGTATTTACTATTCGGGTGCTAATACAGGGGGACTTATTAGTTCAAGTTATAATTTGACAGTTCTTGGTACTGTCACGAGCGCAGTTGGTGGTAAGCGTGTGATTATTACAAGTGGGACCGCATCGTTGACAATTAATGCTGGTGTTGGAAATACGGCAGTTCTCAATCAAGGAACGAGCTATGTAATTAATCATGCTGGTAGTGGCCAAATTACAGTTATTGGAAAAGTTGTTGGTTCAACAACACTTGCTGCCATTTACGTTACTACCGCATCCAATCAGCTTTATTACAATCCAGGATATGATGTTTTTAGTGATGGAGGCGCTTCTGCTGGTGGCCGTTCTTTACAAAATACTAGTGGCACAATTGTTGCAGTTGGAAATATATCAGGTACATCTGCGAACGGGTCAAGCATAGAAATGATTCGAAATGATGGTGGAACCTTTGAATTAATTGGAAATATAGCAATTACAGGCTCAGCAGTTCGTGGTATTTGGAACCGCACAGGAGCTGTCGCACACGTGTATGGAAATGTTGATGTGTCAGGCAGTACCGGCGCCTCTTATGGTGTTTGGAATCAATCAGTCACTACAAGCAACACAATTACTGGTAACCTAAGCAATCCAAGTGGCTCACCAACAGCTGTCGCAGCTTTTTCTAGTGCTGGAATGGTAACAATATATGGAACAAAAACTGGAAGTGGAACTGTGAACTCAGCAACTTATACTACGATGGCAACGACTTATGTTTCAGTTTCCCCGGCATCATTACCTGCCGGAGCAACTGGATATCTCGACACTAGTATTACTGGAGTAGGGACTACTTGGAACGGAAGTGAAACCCCAACAATAAATAATAGTGTAAGTAGCATTACTGCTGTATCATCTGGTGAATGGACTACTACAGATGGCACACATGCCACCTTGCCTTTGCAAAATAGTGCAACAAGTAGCTTTGGTGCATTTAGTATAACTATAGGTACAGCTACTTCTGGTCCACTTGCTGTTTTTTCACCCTCACATATTTTGAGTCAAACAACCGGAGCGACAAGCAATTCCTATAACTTAACAATTACAGGAATAAATACTCTTTGGGCGATGGATATTGCAAAAGGAAATCATACAGCTTCAAATTTATTCTCTGCCTCTACTGGAGGGACAATAAGCAATGTCCTAGTATCAAATGATAATACAGTTACTTTAACATTAGCTACAGATGCAACTCAGCGTGTAATAACTATTACAGATAATAGTACAAATCAAACAAGTGCTTTTGATACAAATAATATTTTAACGTACGATCTTAGTCCAACCGGAGGGAATGTAAATAATTATATTATGATCGAGGGAGGTATGAGATGGGATGGTGGTCGTTGGATCAGCACTGCGCTTACTAGTGGTGCAGGAACTGCATTGGGAGCAGTACGCTTTGTTGGAAAGATAAATAAAATAGATGGCTATATTTCTCAGACTGGTAGTGCTGGAGCTGGTAATTTGGTTATTTTAAATATTGATGGTGAAAATGGGCCCACCTATTCTGTTCCTTATGTAGTTGGTGGGGCATTCCCAAATGCATGGCTTACAATGTTTTCTGGATTAGATGACACAGCCACACATACATATATGTTAATTTGGCCAAACGGAGAAGTTGTGGGTAACCCAACTATTGGAAAAATTCGCACGACAGGTGGTACAGGAATCAGCACTACAGCTCTTGTTCCACGGCCTGTGCTAGCGGTTTACGGTGATTCAATTACTCAAGGTGGAGCATACGAAAGTTCGCCACATAACTCAACACTTTATTATGCTTATTTGTTAGCAAAAAAACTCAATTATCAAGTCGTTAACTTGGGAATTAGTGGAAGTACAGTTAGCTCACTGACTCATGGAGGTCTTAATCCAACAACAAAAAATGGTGTAAGCAGAACAGCTGATATAACTAGCCTTAACCCAAAAGCAAGTATAGTATTAATTTTATATGGTACCAATGATGTTACCTTTAACGCTAACCAAGGAGGAACACCCACAGAGGCCAATTTTCGAGCGGACTATGCTAGCATGCTCGCTGGTATTCGTGCGGGAAACCCAAATGCATTAATTATTTCAGAGAGAATTTTGATGACGTCGCGAGTGGATGAAGCGACTAGAAATACATGGAGCCAAACAGATATTGCAGCAGCTGTATCAGCACAATCAGATCCAAAGATTTTATATATGCATGGTGGGTGGGATAATTATCAAGACACCACAGGTAGTGATGGAGTGCACCCTCTTCCAAGTAAAAACCAAGATATAGCGGATGGGATGTATTCTGACATTATCTCTGCAATTTCGACAACTGATTCAATTAAAGTTGCTACAACTACATTGACCAGCAGAGGTGGTACATCTGCAACAATTACTTCTGCGGGTGGTATTCATGGTACGGCACCATACACATATCAATGGCTGCGTAGTGCAACGAGTAGCTGGTCTGGATTTCAAGTTGATGGAGCTACTGCAACAACATTAAATGACACAGGTTTAAATCCTTTGTCGACATACTATTACACACTTCAAACGACAGACAGCAACGGATTTTCAGCACTTAGTAGTCCTGTTGAGGTTGGTCCTGCTTCAAACGACGCTACTCTTTCTGATTTAGTTATAAGTCAAGGAACTCTAAGTCCGGTATTTTCTTCAAGTACAACTTCATACACCGTTGATGTTTTAAATGACGTCACAAGTTTGACTGTTACTCCAACTGCAAATCAGGCAAATGCAACAATCACAGTGAATGGTGAGGCCGTTAATAGTGGTGAAACATCAAGCCTAATAACATTAAATGTTGGTGACAACACTGTTTTGACGGTAACACTTGCTCAGGATGAGTCAACAACCAGAACATATACAATAACTGTAACAAGAGGGGCTGTAATAGTTATTCCACCAACATTAACCGTTCAAGACGCTTCATTGGTTGCAACGAGTTCCGCTGTCTTTAATGGAACTATCACAGTTGATGGATATGCCTCTTCAACTATTGTTGGTTTTAATTATGGAACAACATTAGCATATGGTAGTACAGCTTCAACTACTGGAACATTTGGTACAGAAACTTTCTCTAAAACAGTTACAGACCTGCTTCCAAATACTCTCTATCACTTTCAGGCTTTTGCAGAAAATAGTGCAGGGGTCGGAACATCAAGTGATGCTACAACTACCACCTCAGCACTTCCTGTATCTCCGGTACAAAGCACAACCAGATCCCAGGGTAGCTCAGTACAAAGCAGGCTTAAAAACCTAATTTATATGGGCAAAACCCAAGCGGCAGATGATTTAAAGAAACAATATTCCTATCTATTTCCAAATGAAAATCAAATAGACACAAAAGCAAAAGAGACTTCACCTTCCCCAGCGTTTACTCGAGATCTTAAATTTGGTATGACAGGAGCGGATGTTAAGAAACTTCAACAATATTTAAACAATAATGGATATGTCGTTGCTAAAACAGGAGCTGGATCTAAAGGAAAAGAGACGACAACATTTGGACCTGCAACACGCTCAGCTTTAATTAAATTTCAAAAAGCAAACAAAATTACTCCAGCAATCGGATATTTTGGTCCAAAAACACGAGGTGTGGTGGAGAAATCTGCTTTGTAATTAATGGCTAGAAGTTGAAGAAATTATCTTGAAGCGTTTGTTCCCGCCACATATCCTGTGGTCCAACAAATTTGCAAACTGTAGCCACCTGAAGGGCGGTTTATATTTAGTATGTCACCTGTGAGGTAAAGATTTGGGAATAGTTCTGATTGCATAGTTTTAAAATCAACTTCTTCGAGTGCAACTCCTCCTGATGCAACGATTGCGTTTTCTGGACTTTGTAAACTTTCCACTTGCATACGTACGTCTTTAAGTACGTGCATTAATTTAATTCGTTCATCTCTGGTGACACTATGACAGAACGTATCTCCATTTATGTCAGATTTTTTAATTACAATTTCAACAAGTCCAGATGGTATCAGATCTAATATTGCATTTCTAAATTTCTTATTGGTATGTTTTTTGAAAATCTTTTGTAGTTCTTCGTTTAAAGAAGAAAAATCAAATTTAGGAAGAAGATCGAGGGAAATATAAACATCACCATTTGGTATTATCTCATTTATTTTTCTGCTCATGTTTAAAATAGTTGGTCCACTTACGCCAAAATGTGTGAAAAGAATTTTTCCCAATTTTGTTTCAATTTTCTTATCATCCTCTAATATAGATATTTTAACTTCCGGCAAAGTAACGCCTTGGAGTTCTTTTACCCAGCTTTCTTTTATGTTTATAGGTACAAGTGCGGAATCGGGTTTTATAATTGTGTGGCCGAGCTTTTTAAGCCATACAAAGCCATCTCCAGTTGAGCCTGTCTTTGGGTATGATTTACCACCTGTTGCAATTATGAAGGATTTTGCAAAGATTTCTTCGCCGTTTTCAAGCACAACAGATGTGACGTTTTTATCATCACTTTTAATTTCTGAAACAGGGGAATTAGTTAGAATTTTTACATTTCCTGCTTTCATATATGAGAGAAGTACGTTTAAAACAGAAGAAGATGAATTGCTCTCTGGAAAAACTCTTTTTTCATTTTCAATCTTTGTTGGCATTCCTTTTGAGTTGAAAAAATCTAGAGTTTCCTTAACAGAAAATTGGGAAAAAGCAGAAAAAAGAAATTTTCCATTTTCTTTAAATTTATCCAAAAGTACGCGAGTATCAAATTCTGCATTAGTAACATTACATCTTCCGTTTCCTGTAATTAATAGTTTCTTTCCGAGACTTTCATTTTTTTCTATGAGAATGACTTTGGCGCCTAATTCTGCCGAACGACCAGCGGAGATCATTCCCGCTGGCCCACCGCCTATTACTGCTACATCCCAGATTTCTTGTTTCATTGAGAGCATAGTAGCATAATGGGGAAGAATTATGAATTATGAATTAGGAATTATGAATGGGGAGTAAGAAAGATGTTCGAATTTATTCTTAATTCATAATTCCTAATTCTATTCTAAAATTTCTTCCAAATTTTGGAATTTAGTGTATACTGTCTTCATATGGCAAAAAGATTAAGTCAAGATATTAAAAACAAAAAATCTCGTTCAAAAAAGACACCAAAGCGTCTTGCGGCAAAGCATGCAAGAAAGGCTGTTAAAGCTGCTAAGATAGGGAAGAAGAAATAATTTGTTTTATATCACAATTAGAGAAAAAACAGGCTAAATTTTCTTAGCCTGTTTTTTCTTTGATATCTGGTATAATTCATCCTTCAAAATTTTTATTAAGACATTATGCAATACATATTTTCATGTGTGTATATTTGTAAAATGTGAGTGTAAATATGTAATAGAAAGAAGTATGTGGGTAGTATTGCATAATGCGAAAAAGTTGTAATGAAAATTTGAGGTATTTTAATTATTTCTTTGCTATAATATATATGTAGGTAAGCAACTAGGATCGAACAACTTTTTTATTAATAAAAACTTATAAGGATAAATGAAAGGCTACAAAGACAATATAGAGAAATTAACAACAGAAAATAATAATTTTCGCAAAGTGCTATATTCTAGTACTCATAGCCAGCTCGTGCTTATGAGTCTTCGCCCGCTTGAGGATATTGGTATGGAAGTTCATGAGGAGAATGATCAATTTTTTAGATTTGAATCTGGTGAGGGAAAAGTATTTATTGATGGAAATGAATATGATGTGAGAGATGGCGACGCCGTTGTTGTGCCAGCAGGAGCAGAGCATAATGTTATAAATACTTCTGAAACAGAATCTTTAAAACTTTACACTATTTATTCTCCAGCACATCATAAAGATGGAATTGTTCGAGAAACAAAAGCTGACGCAATGAAAAATGAAGCAGAGTTTGACGGCGTAACAACAGAGACTAGATAAGATGCTTCTCAATCCAAAAATTCAAAAAGCAATTTATGTTGCTACGCATCAACATCGCCATCAAGAAAGAAAAGTGAGTGGAATGCCATATATTGTACATCCTTTTTCTGTTGCCTGGCTTTTGTCAGAGCAAACAAAAGATGAAGATATTATTGTAGCGGGCTTGCTTCATGACGTGCTCGAGGATACAGACGGCTATGATTACAATGATATTGTGAGAGATTTTGGAGAAAGAGTTGCCGAAATTGTTTCCGAGGTAACAGAATTTAAAGATTTGCCTTGGCATGAAAGAAAAGAGAAGTATATTAAAGTCTTTGAAAATTCATCACAAGAATCTTTGATGGTTGCAACAGCGGATAAGATTCATAATTTATCTTCACTTTATGAGGAGATTTTGGAGACAGGAGAGAATCCCTTTGGTACTAAGTTTAAATCATATGATGAGTCAAAATGGTTTTATGAATCTGTATACGAGGTGATGGAAAGAAGACTAGGGAATAAAATCCTTTTGGCAGAATTTAAGGAGATGTTGGAGTTGGTTTTTAAGGGTAGAATTAAGAATTAGGAATTATGAATTATGGAAATACCGGGGCCGAATGGTCCGGCATTTTATAGTATTCTTAATCTATTCTTAATTCCTAATTCATAATTCTTAATTCTGTTACGATTGAATTTATGCTGTTTTTCGTGTATTATGAAATTATTATAAGTAACTTATAAAAACATGGACACAACAAAAAGAACCCCAATATCTATTTTAAAATGGTCTCTCATTATCGGGATTGTAATAGTTCTCAATCTTTTCTATAACTACACACTCTCCCTTGTCTTTTCTGCTCCAGAATATAATACATATTGTGAACAAAAGCAGGTAAATATTTCTCCAGATACTCAAGAAAAATGTGTTGCTGAAGGCGGTGCCTGGACTCAATATCCCGCAAATGCGAATCCAAAACTAATCAACCAACCTGTTATTGTTGATCCAAACAACAACACTAACGTACTTGGTTATTGCGACCAGACATTTTCATGTAGTCAAAAATTTGAAGACGCAAGTAAAAAATACGACAGAAATGTTTTCATCACCCTTGTCGTTCTTGGCGTACTCACTTTTGTTGCCAGTTTGTTTTTTGTGAATTTTGAAATTGTTTCTGTTGCGCTTTCGATTGGTGCAGTGCTTGATTTTGTAATTGCTTCCATTCGTTATTGGGCAAGAGCAGATGATTTGATCAAAGTTTTAATTCTCGGTGTTGCTCTCGCTGTACTTATTTGGGTGGCAATTAAAAAATTTAACATCAAAGCTGAAAATGAACCCCGCGTCTAAAGATTACGATCATAAAGAAATAGAGCCAAAGTGGCAAAAAGAATGGGAAGAGAAAGGCGCATTTAAAGCCTCGATTGACCTCTCTAAGCCTAAAAAATACGTACTCGATATGTTCCCGTATCCTTCGGGTGCGGGGCTTCATGTGGGGCATCCTCGTGGCTATATTGCCTCTGATGTTTATGCACGCTTGATGCGAACGAAAGGTTTTAACATTCTTCACCCGATGGGTTTTGACTCTTTTGGTTTGCCCGCAGAACAATATGCAATCAAAACAGGCAACAATCCAAAAATTTTTACAGATGAACTTGTAAAACAATATCGAAAACAATTAGACATAATTGGTTTTAGTTATGATTGGGAAAGACAAATAGCGACTCACAGACCTGAATACTACAAATGGACACAGTGGATTTTTTTGAAGCTATATGGATCTTGGTATAACAAAGCTCACGATAAAGCGGAAGCGATTGAAACTCTGGAAGCTATTTTTGAAAAAGATGGAAATGAAAATGTAAATGCAATTTGTGATTCTGATACAAAAATTGTAACCGCTTCTGAGTGGAAAGAAATGGACACTTTAGCGAAACATCAATTATTGATGAAGTATCGATTGGCCTACGAAGGGATGAGCTCGGTAAACTGGTGCCAAGAGCTTGGAACAGTGCTCGCCAACGATGAAATTGTGGACGGTCCAGACGGCGCGCCTGTTTCAGAGCGTGGAGGCTTTCCTGTTGAGAAAAAAACTTTAAGACAATGGTTTTTAAGAATTACAGCTTATGCCGACAGATTGTTAAGTGGATTAGAAACAATTGATTGGCCTTCGCATATAAAAGAAATTCAAAAGAATTGGATAGGGAAATCTGAGGGTACTCAGATTAAATTTAAAATTAAAAATGAAAAATTTAAAATTGAGGCAGAAAAAGAAATAAATCTACCCAACCCTGTGTCATCCTCGGGTACTCCCGGGGATCCAAGTCTGGATTCTTCTGTAGAAGTCTTCACAACCCGAGTAGATACTCTTTTTGGCGTCACCTATGTTGTTATTGCACCAGAACATGAATTAGTACAAAAACTTTTAGAGTCTGTTTCAAACAAGGAGGAAGTTTTGAAATATATTGAAGAAGTAAAAAATAAAACAGCAGAAGATCGCACTGCTGAAAATAAAGAAAAAACAGGTGTGCCACTTAAAGGTGTAACAGCCGTAAATCCTGCAAATGGAGAAGAGGTGCCTGTGTGGATTGCTGATTATGTTTTGGCTTCATACGGTACAGGTGCAGTGATGGCAGTGCCAGCTCACGATGATCGAGATTTTGCTTTTGCGAAGAAGTATGGATTGGAGATTAAGGAGGTTGTTATTTCAGAGAGGATTGATAAGAGAAATCCTCCAGTTGCCAATAAAGAAAAAGTTGAAAGAAAAAATGTTCAAGCGGTGGTATTTGATCCTAAAACTGAGAAATATTTGTGTTTACATTCTATTAAACATCTGTGGAATACTTTTCCAATGGGTGGAGTGAACGACGGGGAAGATTTAATTGAAGCAGCTAAAAGAGAAGTTTTAGAAGAGACCGGATATAAAAATTTGATAAAAGGTAAAATTCTTGGAGGTTCCGTACGCGCTGAATATTTTGCTAAACATAAAGATCAAAATAGAGTTTCATTCACAAATTTAGTTTATTTTGAATTAGATGGGTATAGTCAGGATGAAATTTCAGAAGAAGAAAAAGGAGAGAATGAAATATTATGGGTAGATAAAGGCAACTTGAATTGTGATTTTATGTGTCATGCGGAAATGGATGTGTGGCTTGAGAGATTAAACAATGCTGAAGGTTCATACAACGATGACGGTGTGCTTGTAAATTCTCAAAAATTCGACAGCCTTTCTTCCGAAGAAGCACGAAAAGAAATTACGAAAGCTGTGGGTGGAAAATTTGTTACAAAATATAAAATGCGAGATGCTGTGTTTGCAAGACAAAGATATTGGGGAGAGCCGATTCCAATTATTCACGAAAAAGACGGAACGATAAAGGCTCTTTCTCCAAAAGATTTACCGCTAGAACTTCCAGATGTTAAATCTTATGCTCCAACAGGTAATGCAGAATCTCCACTTTCAGCCGTTGAGGATTGGATGGAAAAAGGTTATGAAACAAATACAATGCCGGGCTGGGCGGGTTCATCTTGGTACTTCCTACGATATATGGATCCTAAAAATGAAAATGCTTTTGCGAGTGAAGAAGCGTTAAAATATTGGGGGCAGGTAGATATGTATGTGGGAGGAGCTGAGCACGCAACAGGGCATCTTTTGTATTCAAGATTTTGGAATAAGTTCTTACACGATTTGAATCTTGTGCCAAATGAAGAACCTTTCAAAGTTCTTCGAAATCAAGGAATGATTCTCGGTGCCGATCATAAAAAAATGTCAAAAAGATGGGGGAATGTTGTTAATCCTGATGATGTAGTAAATACATTTGGTGCAGATACACTTCGAGTTTTTGAAATGTTCATCGGGCCATTTGATTCACAACTTCCTTGGTCCACAGATGGTATAATTGGTTCAAGAAGATTTATTGAAAAAGTTTGGCGACTTCAGTATAAGGTTGTAGAAGATAACGGCGACCCTTCAAACTTTTTGCCATTACATCATTTGGATACAAATGATGCAGAAAAGAATCAGACGGCAAAAACTTTTAAGGGCAAGTATCCTTACGAGCAAAGTCTCCATAAAACTATAAAAAAAGTTGGAGAGGATATTGAATCATTTAATTTCAACACAGCAATTTCAGCAATGATGATTTGTTTGAATGAAATGGAAAAATCTGATAAAGTTTACAAAGAAGATTTCGAAAAATTTCTACAAATTCTTTCTCCATTTGCCCCACACATTACAGAAGAGATTTGGAGCACACTCGGTAAAGAGAAAATATTACAGGATTCTGGCTGGCCGGAATTTGATGAAAGTAAGCTTACAAGTGAGACTGTAACAATGGTGGTACAGGTCAATGGAAAGGTTCGTGGGGAGCTAATTGTGCCTACAAATGTGGATGAAAATACCGCATTAGAATTAGCAAAAAATTCTGAACAAGTCGCAAAATGGCTTGAAAAAGCTGAAATTATCAAGGTCGTTTTTGTCCCGGGTAGACTTGTCAACATTGTTGTCAAGGTTTCCCCTTGACGATAATATAAATAAGTGATAAGGTGTACATATAAACATTTTATGAATTCAATAACATTTAAACCAAAACAAGTAGTGAAGAGGCTTTTAACAGCTTTACCTCCACGTGCGAAGGATGTCATTATTGGACGATATGGTCTTGGAGAAGATGCTCACAAAATGACACTGGAGTCTATTGGAAAAACCTATAAAATCACTCGTGAGCGCGTGCGTCAGATTGAAAGTTATGCAATCAACGTCATTCGTAAATCAGAATTTTACAAAAAAGAACAAGCTGTTTTTGATGAACTCGAACAATACCTAAGGAAGATGGGGGGTGTAGTTCCTGAGGTAGAATTGCTAGCATCTTTAGCAAAAGATAAAAGTACTCAGAATTATATTCATTTCTTGCTAGTTATTGGTGAATCCTTCAAGAAGGACAAAGAAGATGATGAATTCCAGCACCGATGGCATGTAGATGAGAAGCTTTCAACAAGTGTTCATGAAGCTTTGAAAAAATTATACAAAGGACTTAAGGATGACGAAATTCTTCCAGAGAGTGAAATGATTTCAGCTTTTCTAGAACATGTAAAAGAAATAAACGAAGAATATAAAAAAGAAGAGATTTTGAAGCGATGGCTTTCATTGTCTAAACTTATTGATAAAAATCCACTAGGAGAATGGGGAAGAGCGGAATCAACAAGTATTAGAGCAAAAGGTATTCGAGATTATGCATACTTGGTTATCCGAAAGCATGGTTCACCAATTCACTTCCGAGAAGTAGCAAAGGCTATCACTCGAGTATTTGGAAAGAAGGCTCACATTGCAACAACTCACAACGAACTTATAAAAGATTCACGATTTGTATTGGTAGGACGCGGACTTTACGCTCTATCAGAATGGGGATACCTAACAGGTATTGTCCGAGATGTTATTAAAGGCATTTTGGAAAAACATGGCCCTCTACACAAAAAAGATATCATTGATAAAGTTTTGAAAGAAAGATATGTTAAGGAAAATACAATTCTAGTCAATCTTCAAAATACAAAACATTTTAAGAAGGACAAAGAAGGAAGATACGCAACATCGAAATAATAAAAAAATACCACTCGACGAGAGTGGTATTTTTTTTATCTGTATCTTTGTATTGTCATTCCGAATTTAGTCCCGAATCCAGTCTCGCGCCCGCATTGTCATCTTCGCTGTACTCAGCGGAGATCCAAGTCCTGCATTTTTACTAACTAATAAAATTACTCTCGGTATAAGTTTTTTGGAACACGATAAAATTCTGCTGAATTTTCTCTCTGTCCGTCGTCGCCACTCCTCCCAAGTTTCCAAAAAACTTACACCTTCGATTAATTTTAAACAACGGCTACCATTCCGATAGAGAATTAGTGGAAGCGGTGGCGGGTTGTATCTCTCGACTACGAGAAATACAGTCATTTGAATTGGCCATGCAAAAAAGCCTCTGTTGAGCTCGTTTTTGCGTGGCGGACTCGAAATACTTGTATAAATTGCATAACTATGTTATAATATAGAGAAATAGAACAAATCAAAGTCTTGGGGTCCACGGTTGGATTTTTAGATTTTGAACAGCAGAAAGGTTAATTATGAGCATTATAGGTAAAATATTTTTAGGAGTTGTTGGAATACTTGGTTTATTATTTATTGCTTTGGTTTTAGGTGCTTACACCGATAATTCGAATAGAAATTCAAATACGAATGCCCTCCCTGAAGGAGAAACTATAGAATTCCTATATATTGGTGAAGGAGATACATTTGTTGCCAAAATCAAGGATGTAACTAGTTATCGGAAGTACAAGTTTTCCGGTGAACAACCTAAAGTTGGGAAATATCGAATTGTCGGTGTTGGAAAAGATAAGCGTGAACTTATCCCCATCTCTGATACAACCGAAGCTTCAAAATAGCCAGCATCATCATTTTTCAAAGTCGTGTCCATTCGTGGCACGACTTTTTCTTTTGATTGTAAAATACTGATACACTTTTAAGGTCTTGAAAAGTGCATCAGTATTTTTTTGGGACTTATTCCTGAATCTTAAATCATAAATCTTAAATCATCAAAAATTATTTTGCTTCGCTTCTAATTTTTGATACAATATACCTAATGAACGGGTCAAATGATCTTTTGATAACATCACTACAATATATTTTTCTTGTTGCTCCTTTGTGGTTGCCTGCTGTTTTGGCGTATGTGTTTTGGCATATGTTTGTTCGATATAATCGAAAGAAGTTTTTTGCTGCACAAAAATATGCACTTTTAGAAATTCGTGTTCCAAAGGAAGTCGCAAAATCTCCAGTGGCAATGGAATTATTTCTAAATACTGTATGGCAAACAAGTGGGGAGAGTACATGGTACGATAGAAATTTTTTGGGTAAAACTCGAGCGTGGTTTTCTTTAGAAATTGTTTCCGTCGATGGTTTTATTCATTTTTATATTTGGACAAGAGCAGCTTTTCAAAAACATATCGAGTCACAAATATATGCTCAATATCCGGGCGCTGAAGTTTCTTTTGTTTCAGATTATTCAAAAATGATTCCTGAATTTGATCCAAGTATTTATGGAATGATGGGTACAGAATATACTCTAACAAAAGCAGATCCGTATCCAATAAAAACATATGTTGATTACGGTCTTCATGAGACAGCTACAAAAGAGGAGCAAAAAGTTGATCCGATTTCTCAGGTTTTAGAATTTATGGGTCAGCTTGGAAAAAGTGAACAATTTTGGTTCCAAATCATTTGTCGTGCTCATAATCCAAAAGGAGAAGATCCTGATTTTTCAAAACGTATTTGGTGGAAGCCTCAAACATGGAATAAAAATAAGGATAATTGGAAAGAAAACGCTACTAAAATCGTAAAAGAAATACGAAGTGAGAACACTTCAAAATATAAAGACCCTATGACAGGTAAAGAGCAGGATGGCTTTCCAAATCTTACAAAAGGGCAGATGGAAATAATTTCTGCACTTGAAAGAAGTGTTTCAAAGCCTGGATTTGATATTGGTTTACGTTCGATTTATATTGCTCCAAAAGATAATTTTAATGGTACAAATATTGCAGTACAAATGTCTCTTTTGAAACCATTTAGTTCTCCAACTTTGAATGGTTTTAAGCCAAAGAACAACACGTCCTTCGACTATCCTTGGCAAGATTGGAATAATATTCGTGCAAATAAATTAAAAAAGGATTTGCTATATGCCTATCAAAAACGCGCATACTTTTTCGCTCCAAACAAAGAAGCTCATTGTGTTTTGAATGCTGAAGAACTAGCAACGATTTACCACTTCCCAGGAACTGTTGTTCTTACACCAACTCTCGGAAGACTATTGTCAAAGAAAGCTGAACCACCATCGAACTTGCCGATATAGTATGGATTATTTTTCTAAACACTCATTAATAATAAAAGATTTTATTAAAGCTTATAAAAAAAGTATTCTTATTTTAATTGCCTTTCTAATTTTTTCTTTCTGTGTTTTGTTTTTTGTTTCCGCTCCGTCAAACCAAAAATCAAAACATGATGTAAATATTTCAAGCGGGCTTTCACTTATGCAGGTTTCGTTATTATTGAAAGATAATAATATCATTCGCTCAAGTGAGATTTTCAGAGCTGTGGTAATTCTTCTTGGTGGAGAAGGTTCTATCAAGGCTGGTCCATATTTATTTGATGGGACTGACAATGTGTTTAAAATTGCAATTAGGATTATTAAAGCTGATTACGGTGTGCCGGTAAAAAAAGTCACAATCATAGAGGGTATGCGAGGCAGAGACTTGCTTAACCTTTTTGGTTCTGAATTTACGAATTTGGATAAGGTTGAATTTGAGAAAGAAGTACTTTCTCGCGAGGGTTACCTTTTCCCAGATACATATTTTATTCCTCTTTCTTCTTCCTCAAGCGACATAATTAAAATGCTATCAGATAATTTTGATAAACATCTAAAAAATATTGATTTAAATAAATCTAAAACTTCGAAAGAGTTAAAAGAAATATTAACTATGGCCTCGATCATAGAAGGTGAGGCGATGAAGGATGAAGATAGAAAAATTATTTCAGATATTTTATGGAGACGTATCGAAATTGGTATGATGCTTCAAGTTGATACCGTATTTATGTATATAAACGGAAGAGCCTCGTCAGAAATTACTAAAGCAGATTTAAAAATTGACTCTTTGTATAACACATATCTTTACAAAGGCCTTCCGCCAACCCCTATAAGCAACCCCGGAATTCTTGCTATTAAAGCATCTATGTTCCCAACACCAAATAAATATTTGTATTATCTTTCAGACAAAGAAGGAACAATGCATTATGCAGAGACCTTTGCTGAACATAAAAATAATATAAGTAAATATTTGAAATAAAGTTAATTATTGATAATGAAAATTTAATTTAAGGTTTATATCAAAAATGCTATTGTTTACGATAGCATTTTTGATATTTTATAAAATTTATATATACAAATATATAAATATAATATATATATATTACTACCTAGGATGCTATTGTTTACAATAGCAAATATTTTTTATTGGTTTATAATTATTCTATGAAGAATCTCACTAATATTAGGATTGACAAAAATGTTTATAATAAAATATATGGTCAATTTGTTTCCTCGTTGATTTGTCTGGATAATAAGGAAAAGAGTATATTATTTGTGAATGAATTATTTACTGAATCCGAAAAAATGATGCTAGCAAAAAGATTGGCTATCATAATAATGCTTAAAGAAGGATTATCAAACCGCGTAATCAGTAATTCTCTCAATGTTAGTCCCGCCACTGTTACAAGAGCTTCTGTCGCTCTAAAAAGGAATTCATATAACATTATTGATGATTTCTTTGGGGATAAAGAAACAAGAAGAAAGATAATCAAAAAGATTCTGATTTTAAGACACGAACTTTTACCAACTCGGCCTAGAGGGGCCAGTTTTGAATACTTACGAAATAATAAGTATCCAAAATAGAATCTGTGAATATAAATAATGCTATCGTAAACAATAGCATATTAGAATTCATCATCTGGTGAATGCTATCGTAAACAATAGCAAATTTTAGAATGGAGATAAGAGAAATAAAGGGGCCTAATTAAAGTGTTTTGGATTTAGGACAAAATAACAAATAATGAACCGCTTTAGCTTTTGGTTAAATTTATGTTATAACTATTGGATTAATGCAGAATTTAAAAGGTAAAAAGATATATGTTGGTCTTTCTGGTGGAGTGGATAGCTCTGTGGCTGCGGCTCTTTTGCTGGAAGCTGGC
This sequence comes from uncultured Candidatus Saccharibacteria bacterium, assembly GCA_964525175.1. GTDB lineage: Bacteria > Patescibacteriota > Minisyncoccia > Phycocordibacterales > CAIZIN01 > CAIZIN01. The sequence goes on from CAZGFB010000001.1 coordinate 29,981, forward strand.
GCTCTCGTGACGGGAGTCTTTATAAAAGGCTGGTATCCGGAATTTTTGAAATGTGACTGGAAGGAAGAGAGGCGAGATGCGATGCGTGTGGCTGCACATTTAGGAATACCATTTTTGACTTGTGATGCGGAAGAGGCATATAAAAAGAATGTGATTGATTATATGATTTCTGAATATAAAGCAGGGCGAACTCCTAACCCAGATGTGATGTGTAATAAGTATGTAAAATTTGGAACATTCTTTGATTTTGCTATGGAGCGTGGTGCGGATTTTGTGGCGACAGGGCACTACGCTCGCTCCGCTCGAATTAAAAATGAAAAATTGACACAAAACAACGAGCGAAGCGACTATGTTTTGTGTCATCCTCGCGAATGCGGGGATCCAGGTTCGGATTCGGATGCTCAGCTATTGAAAGGGGAGGATGGGAATAAGGATCAGAGTTATTTCTTGTGGGCAGTATCAAAAGATCAATTAGAAAAAACTCTTTTCCCGATTGGAGAAATTGATAAATCTGAAGTTAGAAAAATTGCTAGAAAATATAAACTTTTTACTGGTGAAAAAAAAGACAGCCAAGGTTTATGTTTTCTTGGTAAGGTTGATTTGGATGAATTTTTATCTCATTATATTCCAAAAAATAAAGGAGATGTCTTAAATAAAGACGGTGAAGTAATTGGCCATCATGACGGTGTGCATCTATACACATTGGGAGAAAGACATGGATTTACTGTCACAAAAAAAGGCATAGAAGATAAGCCGAACTATATTGTTGCAAAGGACATAGAAAAAAACACACTTACCGTCTCTGATTCAATTATCGAGATTCAAAAAACCTCCTGCTCTGGTGTTATTCTTCGTGAGGTGAATTGGATCATAAAACCGGAGTTAAATAAAGAATATATGTGTCGAGTTAGATATCGACAACCACTTTTTCGATGCTCGGTTCATCGTGAGGCTAAGCCTCACGATGTAGAAGGTTGTATTGTGAATTTTGTGAACAAACAAGATTTTGTATCAACTGGCCAATCTCTGGTTTTGTATGACGGGGATATTTGTTTGGGAGGAGGAATAATTGAGGGTAGAATATAGAATTATGAATTAAGAATTATGAATTCATTAAGAGGCGTGCTTCTGTTTTGTCCATTCTTAATTCCTAATTCCTAATTCTTGAAGTATAATACTTCTATGACCCCAGAAACATACATCAAAAAATCGTCAGGCGTACTAGAATTGTTTAACAAAGCTAAGCTCATTGACTCCCTAGAAAAAGCGGGAGCCTCAATGTTTGTTGCAGAAGATGTCGCAAACAAAATTGAAGAAAAATTAAAAGAAGGAATGCCTACCTCAATGATTTATTCTCAATCATTCAAACTTCTCCGTAAAAAGGAAAGTCGACCAGCTATTCGATATTCACTTCGCCGATCGATCGCAGATTTAGGTCCAACAGGATTTCCGTTTGAAGATTTTATTGGGGAAATATTTAGAGAGAAAGGTTTTAATATTATAAATGACTTAATGGTGCAAGGAAAATGTATTGAGCATGAAATAGATATTGTTGCACATAATGAAGACCATTTAATAATGACAGAAATTAAATTTCATAATCAGCTCATGCTAAAGTCTGATGTGAAAGTTGCTTTATATATCAAGGCTCGTTTTGATGACTTAGAAGGTGTTGATTTTGTAATTGATGGAAAGAAAAGAAAGATGACACAAGGTTTACTTTTGACTAATACAAAATTTACTGAACATGCTATTAAATTTGGTGCTTGTGCGGGTGTAAATATGATCGGTTGGAACTACCCTGCAAAAGGTAATTTGCACGATCTTATTGAAGAGACAGGTCTTCATCCACTAACATGCCTCACTACACTTTCAGGAAGAGAGAAAAAAGTGCTTTTGGAAAAAGAGATTGTTACATGTAAAGCTCTTAAATTGAAGAAAGAAGTTTTGATTGAAATGCAATTGTCGGAGGGTAGAGTAGCTAGGGTGTTGAAGGAGATAGAAGAAGTCGCATCGTTTTAAATGTTCTAAATGTTCAAGTTGTTCTAGGTGTTCTAAATGAGAAAGAATTCGATCCTTTCTGTCATCCTCGGGTAATCCCGGGGATCCAAGTTTGAATTCAGAATTTTCAGACTGGATTCCTGCCTTACAGGCACTGTACACTTTTCGCTTTTTGAATACAAAATGCTCAAAGTCTTGCGCTTGGGTCCCGCCCCAAGCTCACCTCCGCAGGAATGACAAGCGGGCTCAGACTTGGATCCCCGCTGAGTACAGCGAGGATGACAAACAAGCGACCTTTATAATTTCCTAAAATCTGGTATAAATAGAGGACTTGTCCCGTTAGAAGTTTACCATAGGTACAGCTTGGATCTTCGGGATAATTTAGTTAAATAAATGAATTAGTGTAAATATATTAATAAGTAAACTTCTAACGGGATGAACTCAAACGAAATTCGACAAAAATTCTTAAGTTTTTTTAAAGAGCGGGGGCACGCGGTTATTCCTTCCGCCTCGCTAATTCCAGAAAACGATCCTTCTGTACTCTTCACCACAGCTGGTATGCACCCTCTGGTGCCATATTTACTCGGAGAGAAGCATCCGTTAGGGGCAAGGCTCACAGACGTCCAAAAGTGCGTCAGGACAGGGGATATTGATGAAGTGGGTGATTATGCACACCACACTTTTTTTGAAATGCTCGGTAACTGGTCCTTGGGTGACTATTTTAAAAAAGAGGTGATAGCTTGGAGTTATGAATTCTTAACATCTCCAGACTATCTTGGTTTAGACAAAAATCGAATTGCTGTTTCAGTATTTGAAGGTGATGCAGATGCACCCTTTGATCAAGAAGCTTATGATGCATGGAAAAATTTAGGAATTAGTGAAAAAAGAATTGCAAAACTTCCAAAGAAAAATAACTGGTGGGGTCCTGCTGGAGAAGCTGGTCCTTGTGGTCCTGACACCGAAATGTTTTATTGGGTAGGGAGCCCTGAGGAAGTTCCAGAAAGTTTCAACGATGACAATGATCTTTGGCTTGAAATTTGGAATGACGTTTTCATGCAATATGATAAATCAAAGGAAGGAAAATTTTCTGAATTGCAACAAAAAAATATCGATACCGGAATGGGTCTTGAAAGAACCCTTGCTGTTGTAAATGGTTTGGATGATAACTATAAAACTGAATTATTCTGGCCGATCATAGAAAAGATTGAAAGTCTTTCTGGTAAAAAATATGATGATGATAAAAAAGCAATGCGAATTATTGCTGATCACATAAAAGCTTCTGTGTTTATTTTGGGTGACAATATGGGTATTGCTCCCTCAAACTCTGGGCAAGGCTATGTTTTGCGCAGGCTCATAAGACGAGCTGTTCGATATGGCAAACAATTAGGAATGGCTTCTTTTACAGGAGATGTTGCTAAAGTTGTGATTGAAATTTATAAGGATGTCTATCCGGAACTTATAAAGAATCAGGATTTTGTTTTGAATAATCTTTCTCAAGAAGAAGAGAAATTTGAAAAGACTTTGGAAAAAGGTTTGAAAGAATTTGAAAAAGGAATTAGTCCTTTTGTGCTTTTCACTACTTATGGTTTTCCATTTGAAATGACTAAGGAATTGGCGATGGAAAAAGGGGTTGAGATAAATGAAGAAGAATTTAATAATGAATTCAAAAAACATCAGGAGCTATCCCAAACTTCATCCGCAGGAATGTTTAAGGGTGGACTTTCGGATTCTGGAGAGGAAACAAAAAGACTCCATACCGCTACACATCTTTTGCGACAAGCACTAGAAAATGTTCTTGGCGAAACCATTGTTCAAAAGGGAAGTAATATCAACGCTGAAAGACTTCGTTTTGACTTTGCATTTTCTCGAAAACTGACAGATGAAGAAAAACAAAAAGCTGAAGATTTAGTAAATGAAAAAATTAAAGAAGCTTTGCCAGTTCATCGAGTCGAGCTTCCAAAGGAGGAAGCTATAAAGACTGGTGCTGTACATTCATTTAGCGACAAGTATGGAGATGTTGTTTCTGTCTATTATATTGGGGATTCTATTGAAACAGCTTTCTCAAAAGAATTCTGTGGCGGTCCGCATGTTTCAAATACAAGCGAACTAGGGAAATTTAAAATTGCAAAAGAAGAAGCTGTATCTGCGGGAGTACGAAGAATTAAGGCTGTGTTGGAATAAATACGCATTTGTCATTCCGGCGAAGGCCGGAATCCAGTCTCGCATCCTCTGTCATTCTTATGTACTCATGGGAATCCAAGTTAATCCGCATTGTCATCTTCGAGTACTCTCGGAGATCCAAGTTCGTATCTTTAATTTACAAAATCTTTCTCGGTGAAAGTTTTGTGTCGCACGGATATTTTTCTGGTGAAAAATTCCTCGAGCTCGCGCCGTCGCGCTCGCTAGGCTCCCCAAAACTTCCACGCTCAACAATTTTGTAAATACATTCGAGAGCTTCTTTTGCTGGTGGGGAGGTGGTGGAGGTAGTGGGCTGTATTTTTCGATTACAAAAATACAGGCTGTTTTATTGTGCCGAAAAAGCCTCTGCTGAGGGCTTTTTCGGCACGGGAATTCATGGGCTTGCATAAATCAGTAAAACATGCTATAATATAGTTTGATTCAAAATGAGCCTCCTTACCCCCAAATACGAATATCAGGAAAGTTTACTGATAATGATTCGA
>CAZGFB010000002.1:0-29679 GCA_964525175.1 uncultured Candidatus Saccharibacteria bacterium
CGAGTCAGGATTTAACTCAAAATACATTCGAACTTTGTCCAACAAACACCGCAAATTTTTGAAAAGGGTTTCTGAACCAAAAAGATGGTCGGCGCGAAGCGCCGTCTGTTCCGCATTCCCCCCAAAAAATCCTGATTCTGAAAGGATTCGCCACGCTCGGCGTAGCTCCTCATTTGCCAATACAAAATTATGAATAATCAAACCAAAAAGTTTTTCATTTATACTCGCAAGTCTACGGACGACAAAGACAGACAAGTCCGCAGTATTTCTGACCAATTAGCGGAATTGAAAAGTTTAGCGTTGAAAGAACAAATTGATGTTGTTGATGTCTTTGTCGAAAAGCAGACCGCCAAAATACCAGGTCGCCCTGTGTTTAACGAAATGATGTTGAGAATGGAAGCGGGCGAAGCGTCTGGTATTTTGGCGTGGCATCCCGATAGACTTGCGAGAAATAGTGTTGATGGTGGAAAAATTATCTATCTCGTTGATACTGGAATAATTAACGAGATGAAATTTCCAACTTTTTGGTTTGATCCGACACCGCAAGGCAAGTTCATGCTTTCAATCGCTTTTTCGCAATCCAAGTATTATGTAGACAATTTGTCGGAAAATATTAAACGAGGTCATCGCAACAAAGTGAAAGACGGAATATGGCCTCAAATGGCTCCGTTGGGATATATAAACAAAAATAGAAAAATTGTTCCCGATGAAAATATCGCACCTTTAATCAAGAAAACATTTGAGGCATATTCGTCTGGGTCTTTCACTTTGCGACAACTCCGCGACAAATTTAATGAACTTGGATTGAAACGAAAAAGCGGAAAGGAACTTGCGGTGTCGAATTATCAAAAACTTTTGAAAAATCCGATTTACACAGGTTTGATGTTGTATAACGGCGAAATCCACGAAGGCAAACACGAACCGATTATCACAAAGAAACTTTTTGATTCTGTTCAGGAAGTGATGATGAGAAAAAGCAAACCTCACTCGAAAGGTCTAAAACCATTTTTGTATAGAGGATTTTTCCGTTGTGGAGAGTGCGGTTGCTTTATCACTACCGAAACGCAAAAAGGTCATAACTATCTCCGTTGTACCAAACGGAAAAATCCTTGTTCGCAAAAATATACTCGTGAGGAAATCATCACTTCCGAAATTCAAAAGGAAATCAAAAAAGTTTCTTTGCCAGACGATTGGGCTAAATGGATGTTAGCGGAAAACGAAAAAGATAAACTGGTAGAAGTCCAATCGTCTACGCTTTTTGCGGATAACACAAAGGCCGATATTTCTCTTTTGGATTCCAAAATTGAGAAGCTGATTAACGCATATTTGGAAGACGCTTTGTCGCTTGAAGAATATCGAGATATGAAAAACAAACTTGTGAACGAAAAACAGCTTCTCAAAGAGAAATTATCGGCTTTTGAGCAAAAAGCGAATAATCGGTTCGAACTTACTGAAAAGTTTTTGAAATACAATATGGAATTGGCAAACGAGGGAATAAATGAAGAGAAACTTCATTTATTCAAAAAAGTCGGTTCGAACTTTATTATTGAAGCTCGAACCGTACTTTTTGAGCCACGCGGAGCGTGGCGAATCCTTTCAGAATCAGGATTTTTTGGGGGGAATGCGGAACAGACGGCGCTTCGCGCCGACCATCTTTTTGGTTCAGAAACCCTTTTCAAAAATTTGCGGAGGAGGTGAGATTCGAACTCACGGTCCCCGTAAAGAGACTCCTGTTTTCAAGACAGGTGCATTCGACCACTCTGCCACTCCTCCGTATATTTACTTCGTGCAAACGGAGGTCGCTTCGCGAATCGTGGTCGAATGGTTGCCACCTCGGCTCCACGCCTCGGATAAAATGTGAAGCAGTTCACATTTTATCCACTCAACCCCCTCCTCCAATACACCACTATTTCTAATGTAATTACATATTACATAAAATAATAATTTTTGCAATGCATATAAAAAATTGTTGTGATATAATATTTGCAATGGAACCTATTTTTTGGCAAGCATATGAATTTGAACACAATGAAAAAACCACCGATTGGTTTTGGATTGCTGGAATTATTGGAGTAACTTTAGCAATAGTTGCTGTAATATTTAGCAATATTCTTTTTGCCGTACTTATCGTTATAGCCACAGCTTCAATAATTATATTTGGAAACAAAGAACCTCACTTGCTGGATTGCGAAATAAATAATAAAGGAGTACGTATACAAAAAACTTTATATCCATATAAAAATTTGGAAGCTTTTAATGTTACAGAAGGTTATTCTCCAAAATTAGTTTTAAGATCAACAAAAACACTTATGCCACTTATCACTGTTCCGATTGGCAACGTTCATCCAGATGACATAATTTCAACTCTTTCTGATGTTATAAAACATGAAGAAGATTTAAGAGAGCCTTTTGCTCATTTGCTTATGGATTACTTGGGGTTTTAATCGTTTTGTGATAATGTGTTTCCCATAGCTTCCATCGTTCAATGGATAGGACATAACTTTGCGGAAGTTAAGATGTAGGTTCGATTCCTACTGGAAGCACATATACAAAAATTCTAGCTACTAAGCTAGAATTTTTGTATATGTGCTTCCAAGAAAGCTCTTGAAGAGCTTTCGGGTAGGAATCGAAAAGCCGGAATATAAAATTTTCAGTAGAAAATTTTTTGAGGCTGTGCCCAGACCAGATTTTTGCGACGGCAAAAATCTGAGTCGAGGGAGATATTCCTACTGGAAGCACATATAAAAAAAGAGCGAACCAAAATTCGCTCTCAATAGTCATCCACATGGCCGGCTAATTTAAAACCTCTTCTCATTTCCCATTCATGTGAACATGCGTCGTGAACAACCATTTCATCATGAAGTCTAGCTATTTCATCTTCGTGTTCTTTTTCATTTTTTTTTCTTCTGTTTTCACGCTTTAGTCTAGATCGATAACTTAGTTCTTTTCCTATTTGTTGTGGATCGATTTCATATTCGTTAGCAATAGAGTATATCGCCTCCCGAGTTGATATTCCGTTTTTTCTAACCAAATCCATGACCATATCCGCCAACTCTCTTATTGATGGTATTTCCATATATTTAGCCTTTCTGTTCTTTGTAAATAATACAACTTTAAATTATTTGAGCAAGAATAAGTTTAAAAAAAACGCTGAAGGACACGAGGTCCTTCAGCGTTTGAACAAAAAGGTTCAGAACAGCTTCACAATTTTGAATTGGAAACCTACAACTGTGCCAATCGGCACTGAGGCTTGGGCGATTAAGCCGTCGCCAAAGTCGAACTCAACTTTCGGCGCGATTGTGGCGAGAGAAAGATTTTTCGACTCAACCTTCTCGTCTTTGCCATAGCGGTTGTACCCGTGTTCAATACCGAGGCTCATTATTTGGGCATCGGCACCAATTGAGAGTCCTTTCACAGACTCAAAATTGTAAGAAAGACCGATAAGGCCGTAAAAACCACCGGAAACCTCGGAATAGACAAACGCGCCGTTTTCCGGGGGACGCGTATCGTTAAGGTTCTGCATGAGCTTCCGACCATTGGCCAAGACTCCACCGATCTCGAACCGAATGTCGAAACTGTTGATCTTGTGTTGGTAGAGGATTCCGAGCGTTCCCATGTTGACGAAGTCAATCTCGGTTTCTCCGGCGGACCCGGGGGTGTTTCCATTCTTCATGAATCCCCGGTCATCGGGGTGGGTGTCATGCGTGAATGATCCATTGTTGCCAAGGGTCATTCCGGTATATCCGATACTGAGACCGAAATTCCCGTTGTTGGTTTCGGCGGCGAAGGCGGTGGAGGCGATTGCGAGTGCTGAGGCGATACTGATTAGTTGTTTCACTTGCTTGTTCTTTCTGTTTTTTTTGTGTTGTGTAGAGCGAGTTCGGGCTTACTATTTTGGGCTCGAATTCCAAAAAACATATTACAGATAATTTGACTGTTGTCAAGCTTTTTAAAAAACACGAAAATACATACAAAAAATCATGATTTTATCTTGTTGATTTTTTGTATGTATTTTGTTTATGTAGAAATAGTGAATTTTATTTTTGTTGATCTGTATTTAACGAGACGGAAAGAGTTATAATTGAGTAAAGGTCCTAGGATAGTTAGTTTCGTTAAAAATCAAGCATCTTTTGTTCCCAGCTGCACTCGGACGTCATGAACAAAATTACTTTTTTCACACGCTCCTTGTTTGTTGGAATAAAGAGGTGTTGGTATTTATTAGTTTAAAAAAGACAATATTATGAAAAAATTAACATATTTTATAATTATTGCATCCTTGCTTATCACTCCGATTGTGCCCGTAAAAGCTCAGACTTTAACTAAGAATGATATAAAAATAGTTGCACCGCAACTTCTTCAGGTGTTGAATCAGTTAAGTGTGGTTATTGCACAAAAGCAAAATCAATTTGAGGTGCAATATATAACATTGAAAAAAATAGTTGGTACGACCGGTTCAATTGTAGATACTATAAAAGATCTTAAGTCTCAAAATCTAAGTTCAACAGAGGAAGTAAATCTAAATTATGCAATTGGTTCACTTTCAAAAACAATCGGAGGTCTAAGCGTTTATGTCGGTAAAATCGCAAATGAAAGGTATTCCTTCAGTAAGTCTTTAGAGGGGACTATTTCAATCTTAGGTTCATTTTCTCATTTGCTTTCTTCAACTTAATAATTTAAATAAAAAGAATTAACCCTATTTTAGGGTTAATTCTTTTTATTACCTTAATTTTTAAAATATTATGCTGATATCAATGGCAATAATCTTAATGATAATATGGTTTTTATGTGTTTTTACTGCCCATACTTTTTATGGATTCATTCATCTTCTTCTTGCTCTAGCTATTTTTCTAATTTTAAGAAGATTAATCAAGGGAGGGGAGGATTCGCCTATTTGATTAGGGGTTGTTTTTTTGGGTGTAAAAATGGTTTTTAACAAAAATAAAACCCATCGCAATTTTTCTTGCGACGGGCTGTTGGGTTGTTTTCGCTACCTATCTGTGGTTTTTTTGATCACCACGGATGAGGGGGAATCTAGTGATTTTTTTTGGCGTTTTGGGGTTCTTGTTTTTGAAACTTCTAATTAGACCAAAAACTCCAAGAATGTCCAAAATTAAGACAAAAATACCAAATATTAAAACTGTGGCCATGATTTTACCGGTGGTGTCCATATAGCTTTGATGTTCGATGTTCGTATACTTACCATATTCACACTCTTTAAAAGAGCAGAGCTTAGAAAGTAAGCAAGTGGCTCATCTTATAGAATAATCTATATTTTAAGCCGTCTGCTTACATTCGAAGCTGTTCTTAACTATCTTATATTATAACAAAACTAGACTTAATTGTCAAATCTTGCTGTTTTTACTACAAAAACAATAAATCCTTATCTAAATCATCCGAATCGGTGCCAAGAGTTCTATTTTTTCGGGCTTGCTCCGTACCCGCTAGGTAAACCATATTTCTACCAAATTTATTTTCTAATTTATCAATCTGATCGTGTATTATTTCAAACTTATTCACTCTGTCTGTGTTGCCAAATAAATCTTGTTGTATATTTTGATGGGGAATAAGATTTTCTAAAATTATTCCTGTAGTCCGGAATAGAATATTTTTTGAATATATTTCTTTAAATTTTTCTTCAATTAACTGAATAATTATTTCAGGCGCACTTGTGGGTGTGGGAAGGGTAATGCTAGATGTTAAAAATTTAAAACCTTTAGTTTTTAAAAAGAACGAAATTTTTTTTGGTATTAACTTGTAATGTCTTGCTTTAGCGCAAGCGCCCTCGGTATTTTTTGAAAGCTCTGACAAAAGGAAAGATTTGTCATTTGTGTTTGGGTAAAACGACCTTGTTTTTTGTATGCTAGAATATTCGGTTTTTAAATTTGGATCAATTTCCAAAATTCTTTCACCTTTCAATTCTTGCCAAATTACGGCATAAGGTTTTGAAAGATTTTCTTCCACCCAAGCAAAATTTTTTTCTGTAAAATCTCCGGCAGTTTGTATTCCTTTGGTTTTTAAAAACTCAGAAGTTTTAGGCCCGATGCCCCAGATTTTTTCTATTTGAAAATTTTTGAGAAAATCTGGGGCAGACTTCTTTTCGATTATTGTAAACCCATTTGGCTTAACCCATTTTGAAGCTACCTTCGCTAAAACTTTTGTAGGAGCAAGGCCAATAGATACCGAAAGCTTAAGCTCTTCGTTTATTTCTTTTTTAATTTTCATGGAGATTTCCTCATAGCTCATTTTGAGTGTTCTATCAAGGCCTGTAAGATCGGCAAAACATTCATCTATACTATATTCTTCAACATCGTCAGCGTATCTACGGACAATTTCAAACATTGAATTTGAATATTCGACATAAGACTTATAATCGCCCGGAAGGATTATAACGTTCGGAAATTCTTTTTTTAATTTAAAAATAGGCATTCCACGTACAACACCTAAAGCTTTAGCTTCGTATGATAGGGCAGAGACAATACCTCTTTCTTCTCCCGTTACAACGGGTAAACCCTTTAATTTTGGGTTTTTAGCCACTTCCACACCGACAAAAAAAGCATCTCCGTCTATGTGGAGAAGTGTTTTCGTTTTTTGAATTTGGTATGAAGTAATTTCACTCATTTATACATTATAAGTGAACAATCGTTCACCTCCTAATTTAGTTATCCACAGTATTTGAACCTATATTTCTTTAATAATTTATTATAGTTGCTATACTTACGGTGGAAAAGAAAGGAGTACTTTATGCAAGACGATAAAAATCCTGAAATAACTACTTCACAAAAACACATTCCAAAAGGCGGGGTCAAGTATGATTTGCAGAGATATTTAATGGATCAACTCCTCGAAGCTCTTTCGGAGTTGAATATTCACGCGACTTGTGTGGCACACGGATGCACAAGGGAATACGCGCTTAGACATCATGAATTATTGTTAGATCATTACAATAATCATGGTGGCACAGCAAATTACGAGAGATATCGTAGCCGATACGAAAAACTTTGTGAATATGAGAGGACTTGCCACTTTAGTGATGGTTGTGAACTGGCTTTAATTCAAACGGATTTTAAAAAATGTCCGTTGTGGAAAATGAGTAAGGGTCGTTGCGGTAGTTGTTGTTCCGCCCACGCAACTTTACCTAACAATATCATATTCCCAGAGGAGTTTGCTTGCGCAATCTGAATTCTCAACTGGTAAGTCTTAACACTTACCAGTTTTTTTAAATATGTTAAAATATTAATACATGAAATATATTATCTTTTGGGTCATTATCGGTATTGGAATTATTATTTTTTCTTACTTTTTCTTCTACAAAAAAACGGATTTTAAACAATTACCTTTTATTATGAATAAAATTGATTTAAGTATAAATAATGATGAAGTGTTTTTACCAGATGCAAAAATTGGTACGACCAAGCAGTCGTGGGAGGGGGATATTCTCAAGGTGACAGTTTTAGCTAAAACTTATGTATGCGGTTTAGATTGGAAAGCAGATTATACTATTGATGGGGATACAATAAAAATAACAGCAATAGGATCGGGTTATGCAATGAATTGTCCAGAATTAGCCTCTAACTTTAATTTTTCCATTCCAAATCTTCCAAAAAAAGATTATAAAATAGTTTCTGACATAAGCTACCATTTTCTTGGGGAATAAAAAACTCGTTCGAGAAGTAAGAATTGTTCTTCGGAGGTCTTGCTCACAATTTTAAGAATAAGTAATTTTAACTCCTAATATTGATTGAGTTTGGTTTGAAGTTTAAACACTAGCTCCGCACACTATTTTCATTTAGGGATTGTAGTAGAATTAATTTGTTTTGTAAGGGTTGTTGGAGGCGGGAAGGATGTTGACTTTCCTAGAGAGCTACAACAGCCTTGTTCTCGGAAAATTAAATACGATATATTACGATTTACTTGTAGGGTGTTATACTTTATGGGGGGGGCTTATATATAATATTATTATGAATATGAATAATGTAAAAAAGAAAATCCTTATTATTGGTGCTGGTCCGGGTGGGCTAACAGCGGGAATGATTTTAAGTTCGCAGGGCTATGATGTCTCTATTTATGAAAAATCTGGTCAAGTAGGCGGAAGAAATATGAATATACAAGTTGGCGAGTATAGTTTTGATGCGGGACCTACTTTTTTACTTATGAAATTTGTTCTCGATGATATTTTCAAGCTTGCAGGTAGAAATAGTGCTGATTATTTAAAATTTACAAAGCTTGATCCGATGTATGTTTTAAATTTTAAAGATAAAAAACTCCACGTGTCTTCAGATCATGAAAAAATGTATGAAGAAATAAAGAGGGTTTTTCCTGGAAACGAAGAAGGATATAAGAGATTTCTTATTCGAGAAAAAATAAAGTTCGAAAAAATGTATCCATGTCTTACTGTGGGTTATTCAAAATTTTCTAACCTATTATCAAAAAATCTATTAAGTGCATTGCCTCATCTCGATCTTGGTAAAAGTGTCCACGACGTTGCTTCATCATATTACAATGATGAAACTCTAAAACTTTCTTTTACATTCCAATCTAAATACCTAGGTATGTCACCGTGGAAATGTCCTGGTGCTTTTACGATGCTTTCTTATATGGAGCACGAAGAGGGGATTTATCATGTCCTAGGCGGGCTTTCGAAAATTTCTGAAGCTATGGCAAAGGTAATTGGGGAATGTGGTGGTAAAATACATCTTTCGTCTCCAGTAAAACAAGTCAAAACAGAAAAAGGTGTCGCAAAGGGAATTATTTTAGAATCCGGAGAAGAGATTCTAGCTGATGCAGTGTTTATAAATGCAGATTTTGGATATTCTGCCGTAAATCTTTTCAAAGAAGGAGATCTAAAAAAATACACAAAGAAAAAAGTTGAAAAAATGGATTACTCTTGTTCAACTTGTATGTTTCATTTTGGTGTAGATAAAAAATATGACGAACCACATCATCAAATTGTTTTTTCTGGAAATTATAAGAAAAATGTAGAGGATATTTTTGAAAACGGAGTTGTCTCTGAAGATATTTCAATGTATGTAAGAAATGCAAGTGCAACAGATTCAACCATCGCTCCTGAAGGGCATAGCTCAATTTATGTTCTCGTACCTGTTCCAAATAATAAGAGTAATATTGATTGGAATAAAGAAAAAGTCCTTCTTCGCGAGAAAGTCTTGAAAGCGTTAAGTGATAGAACAAGTTTTACCGACCTAGCCCAGCATATTGTGGAAGAGAAGATTGTTACTCCAGCCAATTGGCAGGTTGATTTTAATGTATTTTTTGGAGCAACTTTCAACTTATCTCATAAATTATCTCAAATGTTGTATCTTCGACCTCGAAATAGATTTGAGGATATGAAGAATTGTTATCTTGTTGGAGGTGGAACACATCCAGGAAGTGGTCTCCCAACAATTTACGAAAGTGCCAGAATTAGCATAGATCTTTTTAAAGAAGACTCTCATGAATAGTATCACCTTTTTACGACTCATTTGGGAGCTATATTTTAAAAAAGGATTACCTGATATTGAAAAAATTCAAAAGTGGGGATTGCTTGCCGTGAAAATAGGGCAGGTGCATGCACTTCGAATTGATTTTCTTGGTCCAGAAAAGTGCCAGCATCTTTCTAAATTATATAGAAACAATACAGTTATTAGATCAGAAGATATTTCAGATTTGATTGATTCGTACACCTCACGACATCAGGGTGCGTTTGAATACATAGAGAAGACTCCATTTGCAGCCGCGTCTGTGGGGCAGGTGTATAAAGCGAAATTGATGACAGGTGAAGATGTTGTGCTTAAAATAATAAAAAAAGATTTTAAAAAGAATTTCGAAAAAGAAGTTAGAAAGGTGAGAAATTTATTTAAAATAGCTTTGTTTTTGTACCCACCACTTAAAAGAGTTGGGGATCCAATTGGTATAATTAATGATATTGAAGAATATACTCTTGCTGAACTCAATTTGCTTAATGAGGTAAATGGGCAAAAAAAATTGAGAGAAATAAAGGCTCAGAATCAAAGTACTTTTGATCTTTCAAATCTTGAATTTGTTCATGTGTATGAAGAGTTGTGTGAAGAGAATTTTATGGTCACAGAGTTTATCGATGCGCTATCTTTTGACGAGATGCTACAAAAGAATGAAGTAAAATACGATTTCCTTCTTAAATTATTCTATGTACACGGTTTCTATATGTTTATAGTTGGGACATTCCACGGAGACCTTCATCCAGGGAATTTGCTTTATAAAAATAATACATTTTATTTTGTCGATACCGCATATATTGGTACTGTTAGTAAAAAAATTAGTACAGGGTTATTTTATTTTTTCGAAGGTCTTTCAAAAGATGATTTTAAATTAAGCGCAGAGTGGCTAAACAAAATGTCTGATGTTGAATTGGCGGGGGAGCAATATCAAAAGTTTGAAATTGATTTCCTTGAACTTTATAAGGATTTTGGCGGAAAGCCGGTTGGTGAAAAAAGCCTCACACAACAAATGATGCAGACTATTAAAATGGGGGTACTTCACGGTATGCATTTTGAGCATGGCATTTTTGCAATCATTAGAAGCCTTATGTATCTTGATGGTATGGTGCTTCGTTGTAATTCAAAGGCTGTTCTGCTTCACGATATGAGAACATTCATCGATGCGTACAAACCTTTTTTGAAGAATAATTAAGTGGTATTTGTTATTAGGTTGTAAAAAGTAATCAGCACAAAGTCGCGCTGATTACTTTTTTGGTGGTCCCCACTGCCAGCGAGGCTTTTCTCCCTTTTTGTAACAAATAGTGATGAGTAGAATGGTTAGTACAATAATAGGTAGGGCCAATGTGAGAAAATTACTTCCTGAATCAGGATTTCCAACAATACTGTCTTTTCAAATAAAAGTAATTAATTTACTCCACTGGGTCGGGGATATTAGAATTTTTTTTAAATTATCCATTTGACTTCTATTTATGTATAGTATATCATTCAAACATGCATTTGAATGAATTAGCAAAACTGATGCGCACAGCAGGGGATGAAAGCAGGTTAAAAATCCTGTGTATCATTTTTGGTAAGAAAAAGGTATGTGTTTCAGATATTGCAAAAGAACTGAATGTAAGTGTGGCTGTTGTGTCGCACCACCTTCAGGTAATGTCTAAAGAAGGTTTATTAATATCTGTGCGCGAAGGTAAAAGAATTTGCTACGAGCTTCCAAAAGATCAGTTTGTGAAAGATTTGAAGAAGTTTGTGTGTAAATATAAGTAATTATTAATTTATTAAAATATAAATATAAGTAAAAATATGAATACAAAAAATCACAAAGTTATAGTTTACTCAACACCAACTTGCCCATACTGTGTGTATGCAAAAGATTATTTCAAACAAAATAACATTCCTTTTGAGGATGTTGATGTGACAAAAGATCACACAAGAGCACAAGAGATGGTTATGAAAAGTGGACAGATGGGTGTTCCTGTTATTGATATAGATGGCAATATTTTAGTGGGTTTCCAACCAGAAGCATTTGAACAGCTTTTGAAATAGGGGAAAGAAAAAGAAAATAATGAAAGAAAAAGAGCTTTAGTATTGTATTAGAAGTAGAAAGGCTGAAAGAGATAAAATCAATCTTTCTTTAATATAATCAATATAAAAGTTATGAAAAAAACAACATTAGGTTTAGGGGCTTTGGCGCTTGTCTTGGGAGTAACAGCTATCTCAGCTGGTTCAGCCCTTGCGTACAGAGGTGACCCTACAACAAAAGGTCCAAATTATTCAGTAGAACGTCACACAGCAATGCTTAAAGCGTTTGAGAATAAAGACTACACTGCATGGAAGAATCTTATGCAAAATAGAGGTATGGCTTCTAAAATCATCACCGAGGCAAATTTTGCAAAATTTGTAGAAGCTCACAATCTTGCTCTACAAGGTAAAACATCCGAGGCACAAAAGATTCGCCAAGAACTTGGGCTAGGTTTACAAAATGGTTCAGGTAGAAATGCCGGTGGTATGATGGGTGGTGAGGGAATGGGAAGAGGCTTCAATCGTTAATCAAATAGATTAAATCAGCAAACTCTGGCGCACGTCGGAGTTTGATGTATATACAAGGGATATAGGATAAAATATAAGTATGAGTGAAACTTTAAAATTAACAGACGAAGAAATAGTGGAAAAAGTTCGCTCAAACGATCGAGACCTTTATGCTGTTATAATTGATAGGTATAAGAATAAATTACTTCGATATGCCACAAATCTCGTTCGTGATGAGGATAAAGCAAGTCATATCGTGCAAGATTCATTCGTAAAAGCATATATAAATCTCAAAGGTTTTAATACCAAAAAGAAATTCTCGAGTTGGATATATCGTATTGTTCATAATGAAGCAATGAATGCATTTAAAAAACATAAATGGGAAGTGCCTATGCTAGAAGACTTTGATTTTGAAAGCGAGCAGGACATTACAAAAGAATTCGAACAGAAAGAAACAGCGATACATGTAGAGGAATGTTTGAATTCTATGCCGCTTATATATTCGGAACCACTAAGTTTGTATTATTTAGATGAGAAGTCGTACGAAGAGATAAGCGATATTCTAAGGATTCCAATGGGGACTGTCGCCATACGCATGAGTAGAGCAAAGAAATTAATGAAACATATATGTCAAAAGAATTAAAAAATATTACAGATAATATCATGGGTCAAATTCATGATAAGAAAATAAAGATGCGACCGAGGATATATTTTATCGCCGGGTCCATATTTACTTTTGTAGGTCTTGTCTCAACAATAGTAGCCTCTGTCTTTTTGGTAGGGTTGATACGGTTTTCCCTACGCTCACATGGTCCAATGGCTAGCTATAGGTTCGATCAAATACTATCTAGTTTCCCTTGGTGGGCGCCAATACTTGCTATTCTCGGACTAGTTATAGGTATTTGGTTACTTCGAAAATATGATTTCTCCTTCAGGGTTAATTTTAAAGTAATTATTGTAGGTTTTATTTTAGCTATTATTGTTGGTGGGTGGGTTATCGATAGTGTTGGATTAAACGACATTCTTATTCGTCGAGGTCCAATGCAAGGAATGATGCGACAGTATATGCAAGATAATAATATTCAAGATGGGGGTCCTGGTTGGGGTAGGAATTTGAGGAATTAAAATGATTATTTGTTAGGCGATCCCCACTGCCAACGTGGCTTTTCTCCTTTTTTGTAACAAATGGTGATGAGTAGAATGGTTAGTACAATAATAGGTAGGGCCAATGTTAGAAAATTACTTCCCGAATCAGGATTACCTGGTATAGAATCTTCCCTCGTGAACACAAGAGTTAAGATGAGAGTAATATATACAAGAATAACAACCCAACCTTGCCATTTTGCTGGCGTCCAGCCCCAGCCGTAGAGTTTGGCTTTGAACCAATGGCCTTCGGGATTATTTTTTATGTACTTAATATACTCTTTAATCATACGAGTACATTTTAGCAGAAATAATGGCTTCCTACGACCTTCAATTAATAAAAAGCTACAGAGGTTGGTGCTCTGTTTTAAGTTCGAGCCCTAGTCGTAAACTCTTCAAGAGTTTACTTCGCGGAGCAAAAAAGAAAAACTGCACATTGCTGTGCAGTTTTTCTTTTTGCTCCACTGGATAGATGACGTTAGAACTTGTTTGAGTAAATAAGTAGGCTGGACCAGACTCTGTGTACAAACTGTTTACAATTGATGCTATAATTTAATTATGAAAATTTTTAAAAAGTTTTTTTATTTTATAACTATATTAATTATTATAGCGGGAATTGGTAAGAGCTCTTTATATTTTTATAGAATTAACCAAATTAAAAAATACACAGATTACAATGAAAATTATATTCTAGGAAAGAATAATAAGATAATTACTTTAGAAACTTGGGTGGGATACGAAGAGCCTTATAGTAGGAAACTTGAAACAATTATGCAGGAACTTCAAAAAAAATACCCAAATTATATAAACAGATATATTAGGTATGCTCCATTAACTGGTGTTTATCCAAAAGAGAAAATTGCCATCAGAAATCTTGAGTGTTTAATGGATCAAAATAAAGACTATTTTGATGTTTTGCACAAAATTTTGGCTACTGATGATAGTCAATGGGATTATTTTTTAAGATTGGACATATTGAATCTTAAAAAACTTACAAATGAGAATAAAATCTTAAAAGAGCTTGATGTAGAAAAATTTTACGATTGTTCACATTCAGAAGAAAAAGATTTTATTGTAAAAAATGCTCAAGCAGAAATGAATAAGTCTTTAGGAAAAGACTCCTCTATACCAGTCACAATAATAAGAAATAATCTTACTGGAGAAACTGAGGGTACTATAATGGGTGCCCAACCCTCACAGGAATATATTGATAGGATAGAAAATGTTCTAGAAAACACTGTCTGGTGGAAAAAAATATAGCTTGTTCCTAACGAACACAACGTGCACTTTGGTTACCATTTTTTGCAAAAAAGTATCCTTCCGCTGTGCTTTTTAAATTACCGTTTACCACTATTATAAACTCATCGGTTCTTTTTTCTGATGTCCAATAACCTAAAGAATTTAAACTTTTAATCGATAAATCAGTTTTTGCTTCCTCGTATAAACTAATTAATTCATTTTTTGTAGGTAATCTCCATTTTTTATTTGGTTTTAGACCACCTTGCGTCGATAATTCTTCACAGTATGATTTTGCGTTAGACCATTCCATATATCCATTAACCCCAGGAATGTCATCAGTCCACTCAAGACCTTGAATGTCCAAATGCTTCTCTGTAACTGTAGGCGTAAGCTTTATATCAACTTCGGGAATTGGTTTGTTAAAGTATGAGTAAGCTACAACTCCTAAGATTAATAAAACTATAATAGTAATCAATAACGGAATCACAAAACCACCTTGAGAATTTTTCATACAATAATTGTAGCAGAATTAATTTGTTTTGGTAATAGGTTCGAGCCCGACAGGGGGTAACAAAAAATCACCTTGTAAAATAAGGTGATTTTTTTGCTCCACCCTATAGAAGAGGACTGCCTGTCCTGTAGTGAGTACTTTCTACTACTGGGGTTAGAATTTGTTTTGTGGGCATTAAGTTAATTTGATACAATTATCAGTATTAATATTTATAAATCTATTTTAAATGACTAATCAAAATAGTTCTGGACCTGATGTAACACTAGGAACTACTCAAAATGAATTACAAAATCCAACAATGGATATTTCTCCAGTTTTTTCACCAACGCCAACTGAACCATTAACATCACCTGAACCAGTAGCACCAACACAACCAAATCCAACTCCTTCTTCTATTCCGGCATCTACCTCAAATCAATCGTTTACTCCCAATCCTATAATCCCTCAAAATACTCCAAATAGTTTTCAAAATTCAAATAGCACAGTAAACAAAGTTAATCCCATATATACTGAGCCAAAATCAAGTAATCCATATATAAACATTATTATTGGTGTAATCATAGTTATTTTGTTAATTAGTGGAGCTACTGCATTTGCATATTTTCAAAAGATAGGGCCGTTTGCTTTGATAAAGTATTCCGGAAGTGAAATAGAAGAAAAACAGATGGAGAGTGTTGCTTCAACTACATTAAAAAATGACAGTGTAGAAATAGTGACTGATTCAGCAACAACAAGTTCCTCAACAAAAAACTCAACAACAACTAATTCTTTAGTCAAAATAAAGCCCACTGTTGATGATGTGTCAAATATTAATACAATGAGTGCTGTATTAGATTTACCAAAGAAATATAATACTGAAGGTAAAACACTATGTACAAAAATTCCAAGTCAGATAGGTAGCTATAAGATTGTAAATGCAGAAATAACAAATGAAATAACAAGTGATAATACCCATTCTACATATTGGGACACAACGACAGGTAAACTTTATTCAATTAACGTTGATGAAAATATAGTAATAACTTATTCAAACGGTGGAACAAAGCCGGAGGATAAGATTGCAGTGGAAATGTACAGATTTATAAATCCGGCTGATCTAGATAGAGGTTTTGGTAAAATTCTAGGTTTTATTACTGGAGATTATTCGACAGTAACAGATAAGTCTGGAGTCGTTGGGTATAAAAAATATATAAATAAAAAAGGTAATAGCATTGCAGAAGTTACCTCAAAAGATGAAACTACTATTAAAATGATAGGTAATGCACTAATAGACGCTTGTTATAAGGAGCCTGTTTTTAAAACATCTACACCTGCTGGGTTTGTTAAAACCCTAGTTTCTGATATTGATTATGTTAGTAAAGAAGAATATGCAAAAATTGCTGATTCAGATTTGACTTTATATTTAGACCAGAACTATTTTGGAATAGAACCTTTCTTGCGTTCAGATGAAGAAAAATTATATGGTCAGACTATAGCGAATAAGGTTATAGTATACGACCTGTCAACGGTTGGAACTGACAGGAAAATGAGGCCATACCACGATGTTAATCTTTTTGTGATGAATAAGGCAACAAAAGCAGAGTTTATGGATTTTATGGAAAAATATGATGCGTCTATGTTTACGGTTGAGAGAGCGTCAATTGGTGAAAAAATAATTTCCCAAAGCAGTGGAATTTTAAATGGTAACCCTGCTTTCAATATTTCAGCTGTTATTTTGACCACAAATAGAAAAGATAATCCAATTTTAAGTAAAAACGTAAGTATTTTCTTTATAGAGAAAGGGAATACTTTGTTTGCTTTTATGTATCAGTTCACTGATATGGAGGTTATACAATCAGTGTTGGATAATGTAAAATAAAAATAGAAGGATACTTTTTCTAGGTTCGAGTCCGATAGGGGGTAACAAAAAATCACCTTGTAAAGTAAGGTGATTTTCTCTGCTCCACTTGATAGAGGATTGCTTGCCCCATAGTGAGTGCTCTCTACTATTGGGATTAGAACTTGCTTAGCGGAAAATTATAATGGAAAGAATTTTAAAAATTATAAAAGCAAAAATAATCAAGATAAAAAACATAGTTATCCTGTTTCTTATTATCCTTTTACTAATTAAAGAGTTTGTATGTTCGGCAATTTCTTTTAAAACATTCTCATCATCTATATCAATACCTGATAATCGTGCTTTTTCAATAAAATAATCAGCTATGTCAGCTCGAGCTCGAACAATATTTGGACCTTCTTCAATATAATTATTATCCCAAAATTCTAATTTAAATCTTCCTAACCTATATCTTCCATTGACCGCATTTTTCCTTGAAACTATTTCGGCTCTAACATCTTCTGTTTTTGCTTTTTTCATATTTTTTATTTAAACCAGTTTAAAAATCTAATAAACCAGTTCTTTTTAATCACTTTTGTTTCACTTGCTGATGTTGAACTTTGGCTTGTTATAGAGCTATTATCTGGAATCATTTTCCCAAATGATGTCTTAATAACCCATCCTGAAATCATTTGACCACTACCACCTGCGTCTGTTGTTCCATCAATTCTATACCAATCACCAAAAACTCCAGTTATCTTTAATTCGGATGTCTCTGCATAATATCTAATTAAGGAGCATTCAACAGAAGGACACTTTCTAAAAGCGGTAGGTTTACTTAAAGTACCAATCCCTTTTAATATAGAGACTTCCGAATCCTTAACTTCAAAATCTTTATTAGATTTTGTTGTTGTCACCATATTTTCTTTAGGAATAGTAATAGTAGGAGGGGTTGGTGAATATATCAATGGAGAATTGGTAACGGAAGTCTTCTGAGGTTCTGGTTTCAAAGTTGTACTGTAATCAGCACGCTCCTTGCGTGTTATGTTGCAGGTTTCATTGTCATCTTGTAGAACAATCTTATCCCAAGTATCTAAATCAAAATCTGTTCCTAAGTTTATAACTATTTTATGATTTAAGTATCTGTTAAATGAAGAAGAATAGCACCCAGAACCATAAGAAATTAGATAGTATTTATAGTCATAATCACTTTTAATAATTGCTGTCTTTTCATCAGTGTCCAATTCCTTTACGGTAAAATAAACATTATTTTGTTTTTTGACACACTGATTTGCATCATCGAGAGTATATCCACTGTCACACTCACACTTATTATCAGAATTGTTATAACTTGAATATAGGCCGTGTGTGGAACTACAATAACTCGTTCCGCTTACACATTTACCACCCCTAATAATATAACCATAACTACACTTACAAGAATCAGATAAACTATCATACCTTGAGCTATAGCCAAGTTGGTCATAACACATAGAATCGAGTGATACACATTGCGTTCTGCCAATAGAGTCTTTACCGAGTGCATATCCATAACGGCACTTACAATTACCTGAAAAATCCGAAGTTGCGTTGTAGCCATATTTATCAGTACAAAGCTGGGTGTCTGATATACAACTTGTTCTGCCCATAAAATCTGTACCGAAACTATAGCCAGACATACAAGTACATTTATTATTATAAGAGCTATACATAGCCATTACGCCGTAGTCATCACATTCACCATAGGCATTAGCTATTTTATCATTAGTAAAAAATGAAAAGATTAATAATAAACAAATAATTAGTATTTTATACATATTTATATATTAATTAATGATTATTGTTGCCAGATTTTAGAAATAATATCAAAACAATTAGCTTTACTGTCGAAGGAGTCATTATTTCCTCTCGAATAAATTCTTTCTAAACATTCCGCCCTTTTTGAATATGTATAGCTCCACGTTTGATTTTTTAAATAGGTGGATATTTGAAATACTAAGAATGCTAAGCAAATTATCAATGAGATTCTAAACCAGTCTTCTTTTATGAAGTTTTTCATATGTATAAATTATGCTCTTTTTGCAGAAAACATCAACGTTTGATATTTTAATTTCAAACTAATTTTATAAACCCAGGTCAACACTTGCCACAACACTTCCTTGGCTACTTGGGTATTTCAACATTAAACCCGTGGAGTCTTTTGCTACCTCAAATATAATGCCGTAGGTTTTGGATATGCCGGCTGGCAATTGTTCTTGTCCATAATCTGCTACACTCAACTGTTGATATCCAATTATTGTCGATTCATATTTTCTACCCTTACTGTCAATTACGTAAATTTTGTTTAATCCAGACTCTGCTTTTCCTATATTATTAGCTTTAATTTTAACTCCAATATATTTACCCTCTGTTTTTTGGAAGTCATATGCAGGTTTAAAAATTGATGCTGATATAACCTTATATTCAATATTCCATAAAACAAAAGCATCACCAACCTTCTTATTAATAACTTGTACAGGGGTTTGGGCAGATGGTTTCATTTGCTGTCTAATATTTGCTTGCATAAAATTACCGTTCCAGACAATGTAAGCCAAGAATCCTATAATGACTAGTAATATTATAAATATAATATTGGATGCACCTTTTTGAGAATTATTCATATTAAGTGATTTATAATTAGAATTCCTTGGTAAAAATTCCTAAAACACATTGCATTCTTAGGGTAAGATAATCTTTATATTCTTTGGCACAATCTACGCCTTTATATTCATCAGTTTTGTATCTGACAATACATACATCTCGGTCTTCTAAGTACGAACTACCGTCAACATTGTTAAATTTTTTCCTCTCTGATGTTTCGTAGTCATAACAATCTTTTGTCCTTTTGACAATATATTCTTTTTTGGTCTGGTCTGTTTTTGTTTGCAATTCTATTTTTTGTTGCTTTTCAATCGAGTTCTGTTTACTTATTTGACTCATATAATAAAATCCTCCCAAAACAATACTTGCGATTAAAATAGTAGCGGGTAAGGATATATTATTAAATTTCCCCCATAATATAGTTAAACCCTTTTGCAGACTCTTTATTTTATTCATATGTATAAATTATGCTCTTTTTGCAGAAAACAGCAATAGGATTGATTGGAAGATAGTAGCAATATCCCCATTATCTAATGAAAACAGTTTTTTGTTAATGTTGAATAACGAATATGGTTATTGTTGCATAATCTAATTGATGAACTGCTTCTTGTTTATCTAGAGTATTCGTAATGTTAAAATATAAATGTTCGAAACTACTGTATTTGCATAGTTCGAACATTTTTGTTATTCTTACAATATGTCTATAAGCATAAATAAAATCGATGATATACAGGCCGACAAAATTCGTCTTGTTGACGAGAGCCAATTTGCCGATATTAAAGGTAGAGAAATATCACCACGTGATTTAACAAATCACATATCTGCTTTCGCTAATGCGGACGGTGGTGACTTATACGTTGGGATAACAGATAAAGAACGTCTTTGGATTGGGTTTGATAATGAGGAAAAAGCCAATGGGCACATTCAAGCGTTTGAAGAATTTTTTCCACTCGGTAGTGATTTTCAATATGAATTTCTAAAATGTGAAAAATATAAAGGGCTTGTTCTTCATGTTCAAATAAATAAATCACAAAGCGTAGTTAAAGCGTCAAACGGGATTCCTTATTTAAGAAGAGGTGCACAAAGTCTTCCTATGAATACTGCTGAAAAAATAAGAAGGCTTGAAATTACTAAAGGAATTGTGTCGTTTGAAACAGAAGTCCTCAATATATCAAAAGAGATTATTACAGAATCGCCTGTTATAGAAAAATTTATTATTGATGTTGTTCCCACTACCAGACCAGAGCCTTGGCTTAGGAAGCAGAATCTTTTAAGGGGCGAAAATCCTTCACGTCCAACAGTGGCTGGTACTCTTTTGTTTTCCGAGGAACCTCAGGCTGTGCTCTCTAAACATTGTGGTATTAAGATATATCGTTACAAAACTAGAGAAATAGAGGGGCACAGAGATTTGCTTGCAGGAGACCCGCTTACCATTGAAGGGGATTTATATTCACAAATTATTAAAGCTGTACAAATCACTACACAAATTACAGAAAGCATTCCAAAATTTAGTGGACAGGATTTTGAAATGGTTAAATATCCACCAGAAACACTTCATGAAATTCTTGCTAATGCTGTTCTTCATCGTGATTACAGTATAAAAGATGATATACACATTCGAATTTTTGATGACCGTGTTGAAATACAAAGTCCTGGAAGATTACCCGCAAATATAACCCCAAAAAATATATTAGACGAGAGATTTGCAAGAAATGGAATAATTGTACGAATCCTAAATAAATTTCCTAATCCTCCAAATAAAGACGTTGGGGAGGGTTTGAATACTGCTTTTGTGAAAATGGAAGAATTGGGGTTGAAGCCTCCTGTTATTAAAGAGCTTGATAATGCAGTTTTGGTAATAATTAAACACGAACCGCTCGCTTCATCTGAGGAAATAATATTTCACTATCTTCATGTGAATTCTTTCATTAAGAATGCAAAAGCTAGAGAGATAACTCATACAGCAAGTGATTTTCGAATAAAAGGCGTTTTCAACCGACTACAAAAAGCTGGCAAGATTGAAAAGGTTCCTGGTACAAAAACCAGTTCTACTGCGTGGCGTCTTGTTTGCAAAAAAACAAACAAGGAATGATATAAAACTAGGAGCGGGTTACTTTTAGATAAATTACAATGAATATGAACAAAGAAACTGAGTGGAAAAAACAACAAGAAAAGGAGATGAAGAGAATTGAAAAGACCGACTCATACAAAAAACTCCTTTCTTATTTAGAAAGGGTTTCTGAGGAAGATAGTTTTCAAAGAAAAGTTTCTTCTATAAGAAAACTTTGTGGATTGCCATCATCTGGTCTTAATAAATATTTACAATTTAATCATAATGGTAAGAAAATAACCTATTATCCAGAGTCACTAGATACAGATGAAGCCATCGTTGCTATAAATGATTTTACAGTTAATTTAGGGTTGACTTATGATTGGGGCGATTTAATTCAACACTATATTGTTTACAATAATTTTGAATTAAAAAATATGTGGGCACAACCAATAGTTATAAGTGATGTAATGGCTGACATAGAAGGGCCTTTTGAATATGAAGGTGAAAAAGAGTCTAATATTAAGGCCATCTTAGAATTATTAAAAGCCCATCCAGTTGTGGTTTTTATTGACCCATATACTCCAGAGCGAGACATTGTTGATTATGTGAAAAAACTGTATAAAACTGAAATAAAACCTATTCAGGATAAGTATAAAAATACAAGAGTTAAAAGGGGTAAATTAAGAAAGAAAAATAAGAAAGTTTCACTTAGAGATAAATATATTCGTGAAAATTATGGCCTTATGTCAATGAAAGAATTAAAAATAAAAATTGAAGAACTTTTTGATTGTTCAATGGATGATTCCTATATAAGGAGGATTGCTGGTGGGGGTAGAAAGAATGTAACTGGGCACAGATAACTTCCGTGCACATATAATATTCATATTTTTAAATACTAAAAAAATATAAGCTGTAGTTACAAAACTACAGTTTTTTATTAATTAACAAATGAATATGAATAAATATTTAAATGAAAGTGGGTTTATGGAGATAACGGATATTAATCTCGCAACGTGTGCGTATTATTTCGGTTTTAAGATTGATTCGATAGATAAGACAAATCCATCACGGGCTGTATTTATAATTGAAAGAGATAAGAATCTCGATAGTTTGATTGAGGGTTTCTGGTCGAAGACTTTGTTGGTTGACCCGCTGACGTATTTTAATTGCTTGAAGGAGATAAAAACGAGACTTTACCAATCATAGGTAGAGGAATTTTGCTATGCAGATAACGGACAAACAACTAGATAAATTTATCGAAATATACCAAAAGAATTTTGGTGTGTTGTTAGACCGTGAATCTGCTCTAACGAAGGGGGTTAAATTAGCAGAGGTTACACAATTAATATTAAAAGATAATTATGAAAAGCATAGAAAGAAGATTCGAGATGTTCAGGACTAAGGATTCAAATGTTGGTGACTATATTATTTTTGCAAGAGCTGTTAAAAATCAGAACTTTAGCAAAGATATGATAAGCCGATGGTTTAATAAATTAGTACCAAAAGATGATTATGATTCAGCTGATAAAAAGAGTTTGATTGAGAGTTTGGTAAAACTTTCTGAGAGGTCTGAGGAGAACGGGTTCTAGGTATTTTTAGGTCAACAACAGGTGGAAAAGGGCTGAGATGACATATGAGCTATGAGGTCATTAATTTAACAAAATTTAACATTATTAATATGACAATTACAGATTACAATGAAGCAAAAACGTTCCATCCTTCGCTCGATATAAAGGATGATACTTTAGTACTTGGGTTTAGAAGAAAAAAAGAAGATGGTAAAGAAGAAGATATTTATCTGATAAAAACTGATAGATATTTGACCACGACAGAAAAGGTAGATTTTTATGATGATGATAACAATTTGATATGTATTGATAAGAAGAAGAGACTACTAGCTAAGCTGTCTCAAAAATGGGGTGTAGATAATTTAAATAAATTATTTGAAAACCCTCCAAGTACACAGAGTATTCAAGTCTCTGGAATAGACCTATATAACAAAATTAAAGATAACTTGAGGAAGTATATAGAGCTTGAAAATGAAGCGGATTATATAATCCTTCCAGCTTGGATTATTGGCACATATTATTTCCCGTCATTCAGTGCTTTCCCATATATTCACATTAAAGCCCCAAAAGCATCAGGTAAGAGTCAGTGTCTTAACTTCATACTACAGACCGCTTTTAACGCCATAAAAGCCCGTGCAAGCCTTCCAGCACTACGAGATACGGTGGATTCGATGAGAGGCACCTATATTATGGACCAAGCTGATTCTCTCCACAGGAACAATATGGAAGACTTCCTTGATGTCCTTACTGATTCATATAAAAGGGGTGGAGGGGGTATCAGAAAAATGATAGCTACAAAGAATGCTTGGAATGTTGAGGAGTTTGATGCGTACGGTCCAAAAGCATTTGGTTCTATCTCTCAGTTACCAGAAGACTTGCGAGACAGGTGTATTGTCACACCTCTGATTAGAAGTAAAAAGAATCATCCGCAAATTGAAGAAGAGGATACTTTGTGGAAAGAGATAAGGAGTGATTTGTATTTATTTTTAATTGATAATTTTCAATATGTCTCTACGATATATAAATTTAAAATATGTCAGTACAAAGAAAATAAAGGCGTGCTGGGCAGACAGTTAGAATTATGGCTCCCTATTGAAACCGTTTTATCGGTTGTGGGAGTAGCTGAAGAAGACCTTGAAATTGGAAAGAAAAGATTTTTATCTAGGTACGAATTTGCAAGTTATCAAGCTTCTGATATTGAAGGGGCTGTAATCAATACAATCATTTTACTTATGAAGGAGGATGAAGAGAAGATGTTTCGTCCTAAAGATATTGTTGAAGAAATAGATTCTGATTTATTTGATGAAGAAAAGGAGTTTATGGGCAAAAAACAGAAAGCATCAATTGTTGGTAGGGCAATAAATAAATTTAACTTAGCCATTAAGAAACTTGGTCGGGATAGTCAAGGTGAAAGATATTTATTTAACAAAACTCAGCTTTTAAAAATACATAACAGTTACTTTGCTGAAAATGAAGAAAAAGATACACCGACATACACTGAAGAAAATACGTTGATAACAAACGATAATTTGAGTGAAATACCGAGTGTATCCTGATGTGTATTGTTATAGGGATATACATAACTGATACATTTGAACATACACAAAATATAACAAGGAAATATATAGTTAAAATAAAAAATGTATGAGTATGTATGAGAAAAGCATTATAAGAATAACAGTAGGAATCCTTATTAATTTAGGTTATCAACATTATGTCTAGACATTACTATTCAAATGCCAGAGATACATCAGACGGACAAAAGAAGATTTCCATCTTCTGGCTTAAACAAAGAAAGATTATTAGAGAAGGTTGGAGAAATCCAGAAAATATTTACTGGTATCAAGATTCAAAAGAAAACAAAACTGGTAATATAAACATAACTATCGATACCCAAGAAGGTGTTACTCCAAAAATTGAGTTTGACTACCGGTCTAGAGTCCAAGGTGAAGAGTGGAAGGAGATGAAATACTCATTTAATTTGATAAAAGCACCGTGTCATTTTGGTGGATTTAGGTGGTACTTTCAGTGTGGTTTATCTAAAAACGGTGTGTACTGTGGGCGAAGGGTAGCGATACTGTATTGTGCAGGAAATTATTTTGGATGTAGACACTGTGCAAGCTTATCTTATGACAGCTGTAATAAAAGTAAGAAATATAGGAGTGGACCATTCCGAATACTTTCAAGAAACTGGGATGCAGATGATTATTATCGGACTCTTAAGAGATGGTCTTATAAAGGCAGACCCACAAGAAAATACAGAAAATACCTCAAGATGTGCCGAATTTCAGAGCAGGATGAATGGAGTCTTCTGAAATACATAAGGAGTGGAAAACCTTGATTAACTTATCAATTTAAAAGGTGTATAATGTAGGTATTCATCCAGTCGGTCCAGTGTCAGAGGTTTTTTTGTTACCATAGTGTCGCTAGAGGGGCAGTCTGCCATTATGGTCAATCTCTGATTGGGTATGATTGGATGAATCAGACTGTCCCTTTAGCGTATCTAATTAAAACTATGAACAAAGAAATAAAAAACACATTAAAATATTTTATTTATTGCAGGAAGAGCTCAGAATCTGAGGATAGACAAATGGCTTCTATTGATGACCAGATAAATGAATTAAAAAAACTAGCAGACCAGAACGATTTGACTGTCGTAGATATTTTATCTGAATCAAAGTCAGCAAAGAATCCAGCTGGTCGAGTTGTGTTCAATAAAATGCTTGAGAGGATTCATAAAGGTGAAGCTCAGGGAATTATTTGTTGGAAATTGAATCGACTTGCTCGTAATCCTATTGATGGTGGACAGATAAGCTGGATGTTACAACAAGGAGCGATTCAACACATCCAAACCTATGGAAGGAGTTATTATCCAAATGATAATGTAATTATGATGGCTGTTGAGCTTGGAATGGCGAATCAGTTTGTCCGTGATTTAAGTGTTGATACAAAACGAGGCTTGAGGGCAAAAGCAGACAGAGGATGGTATCCCACAAACACTACTCTGGGATATACACAGAATCCTTTAAAGAAGAAAGGAGAGAAAGAAATAATTATCGACTCAGAAAGATTTCCTTTGGTTCGCAAACTTTTCGACCTTATTCTTACAGGTAGAGTTTCTCCAAATAAAGCTTGGTTGATTGCAAGAGATGATTGGGGCTTAACTAGTAAACTTGGCCGTAAGATTGCACAGAGTACGATGTATAGAATGTTGAATGACACTTTCTATTATGGAGATTATGAATATCCAAAAGGAAGTGGTAATTGGAAAACTGGAAACCATCAGCCTATGATTAAAAAAGAAGAGTTTGATAAGATTCAAGTTTTGCTGGGTAATAAATCGAACCCACGACCAAAGACTCGTGATTTTGCTTATCGTGGTCCCATATTCTGCGGTGAGTGTGGTTCGATGATTACAGCGGAATCAAAGACAAAGAAGCAACAGAATGGGAATGTGCATTTTTATACTTACTATCATTGTACAAAAAAGAAAAATCGAGACTGTACACAAGTTTCAATAATAGAGGGTGATTTACAGAAGCAAATTTCAAAAGTTTTGGGTGAAGTAGAATTGCCACAGGATTTTTGTGAGTGGGCATTAGATGTGCTAAAGAGCAATAATGTTGTTGAAGCTCAAGATAGGACCCATATAATCAGTAGCCAACGACAAGAATATGATAAGGTCCTCAAGAAGCTTGATACTCTTATAGAAATGAGAGCTGGGGGAGATATAACAGATGAAGAATTTTCAAAAAGCAAAACTGTATTTCTAGCTGATAAGCATCGTGTTGAGATGTTGATGAATCAGACTGGGGAACAGGCAGATAACTGGCTAGAACAGGCAGAAAAATATTTTAAATTTGCTCAGACAGCAAAAGAAACTTTTGATACAACTGACTCACTTGAGGTCAAAAAAGGTATCTTAATGTTCTTGGGTTCGAACCTTCTCTTAAAAGACAAAATACTTAGTGTTTCATTAGAAAAACCTCTTCTATTGCTAAAAGAGGCTTCTACTCAAGTCAAAGCTCTAAATGAAAGGTTAGAACCTCTCAAACGTGGCTCTGCTAAAAGGAATATGAAGGATTTGTACCCTCGTATTCCATCGATGCTCCGCGACTAGGGCTCGAACCTAGGACATCCTCGTTAACAGCGAGGCGCTCTACCAACTGAGCTATCGCGGAATATTATAGAACCTGTTTGATTACCAAATCGTTGATAATCAAAGTGAGCTATATAATTATCTGTCGCTCAGTTGTGGGTCAACTGGTTACACATAATTTCTTGCTAGAAATTTGCGCAACCCCGACTCGGGTCAAAAGTATTTTCCTACTGAAAAATCTTTTCACCATGTCTCGCGCCGTCGCGCTCCGACCTTGCGTTCGGGTCCCTTCCCGAACTCACGTCAGCCTCCGTCTTTGAAATTGGGTCCCATCCCAATTTCAACTATCGCGGAATGTTATAAAACCTGTTTTGATCACTATGGTTTAGTGAGCAAAATGAGTTTTGTAATTTTTGTATAGCTCAGTTGTGGGTCAACTGGTCACATGCAAACAACGTTTCAATGAATACTTGGCTATCATAGCAAAAAATATAAAAAAGGGAAGTGTTTTGCTGGTGGGCGGCTCGCCCTCCTAAGTTTTTGCCATTAGCTACGCTATGTATTTTTTCTTTGAAAAAGGAAAAAATACTATGGCAAAAATTTTGGAGGGTAAATAGTGGTTAGTGGGTGGCGGGTCCTAAAATACCAAGGGAATAAGGCGTATTTTGGAGGTGCAGTTGAGGGTATTGCTTTTTTGTAAATATTATGCTATAATATAGAGTAGCAAAGGTGTTCCAATGAGGGAGTACTTTTCAGTGAAAATCAAAAAATAGGAGAAAATAATGAATACAGAACAGTCAGAAAGTACTTCGTGGCGTGAATTGCTGAAGTTGGTTGTCCTTGTCTTTGCGGGAGTTGGCGTCATCCTAGTTGTCATCTCGAGTCTGAAAAAGGATCTAGACTCAAGGCGAGCCAATGAAAAAGTTGCCACATCAATTCAAAAGGCAACTGTGCCTCCGGCCGAAATCAAACAGGCTTTGGAGAATCTGAAGGAGAATGTCGGTACAATTGAGGAGCAACGACAGGATATCGAAAAGATTAACAAGGCTTTGAATAACAACACCGTTACTTCAAAATCCCTCGGGATGAAAGTCGGTAGTAGTTGGCTTACACCTTTTCGGATGAAGGTTGATGTCCGAGAAGCTGTCATTGCTTGGAAGGAAATCGTAAAGATATATGTGGAGATTTCCGGTCCCTATTGGTATTTTTCGAATGCGGAGAGAAAAAAAGGCGCACTAATTGAGAGGGCTGAAAAACTCTATAAAATTGTGCTCCCACAGGTCGAATCGACTTTTGCAAAAAGTGAAGGTTTGAACATTACTCGCTGTGAATTGTTTCGGGTAATTGCCAGAATTCGAAACGGCGGAAAAAACCCTGAGTAAGTTTGTTATCGGCGCACCTAAGGAGAGATTGAATCTCCCTAGGTGCGCCTTTTTGTTTGTAAAATTTTGTAATATAGAAGTTTTGTGATATAAAAGTTTCAGCAAAGTTCTTCTCGTTGAGGAAGCAAAATTTTAACATTCATAAATCTTATGAAAATTCAATATCCTGGAAATTCTATAGTTCGTAATTTCGTAATTATATTTTGTAGCATATTTGGAGCGTGGGCACTTGTAATAACTGTGGTCATCAAATTTTTTTCTAAATAATGGCGTGCTAGGGGATTATCTAATTTTTCCGCTGGTACGCCTTTTTTGTTATAATAGTATAAATTCAAAAAATGAATTTATTAAGCACGAAGCACGAAATCCGAAATTCGAAACAAATCCTAAATTCAAATATCAAAATCTAAAACAAAGGCATTTAAATTCTGAATCGTTTTGAATTTATAATTTTAATATTTTGAATTTGTTTCGGATTTCGTGCTTCGGATTCCGAATTTAAAGTAATTTTTTGGGCTATAATAAAAAAAGAAATTTAGTGCCAAAACTAAATAATAGGTTATTATGTACTCATGTATGTTCATGTAAAAGTTACAGCTGGGGCCAAGGAAGAAAAGATTGTAAAAAAATCTGATACGCAATTTGTGGTATCTGTGAGAGAAGAGGCAGAGAGAAATATGGCAAATACACGCATAATTGAAATTTTTCGAGAGATGTTTGGTACGAGAAAAGTGAGGATAACAAACGGACATCATTCAACATCAAAATTACTTTCTGTCGATATTGGCGAATAAAGTTTGGTGATATAATAAGGGTATGGAAACAACAAAAATAAAAGCCACAGGGACAACATTAACACCTGCAATCACAGATTATGTGAATGCAAAATTAGGTAAAGAAGTGTTGGAAAAGTTTTCTGGTTCGAATGGAATTTTTAATGTTGAAGTAGATATTGGAAAAACAACTGGCCACCACTCTCATGGAGAAATATTTCGTGCGGAGGTGAATGTTCATGTAAAAGGAAAAGTTCTTCGTGCCGTTTCTGATAAGGAGGATTTGTATTCAGCGATTGATGATGTGCGAGATGAGATAGTTGAAGTGTTAAGAGATACAAAAACAAAAAAAGATACTTTGTGGAAAAGGGGAGCGAGAAGTATAAAGAAGATGCTGAGAATAGAGAGGTAGCTCGCCCTCCTAAGTTTTTGCCATTAGCTCTGCTATGTATTTTCTTT
>CAZGFB010000003.1:0-25001 GCA_964525175.1 uncultured Candidatus Saccharibacteria bacterium
CAAGACTTTGAGCATTTTGTATTCAAAAAGCGAAAAGTGTACAGTGCCTGTAAGGTAGGAATCCAGTCTTATAATTCGGGCTTGGATCCCCGTGATTACACGAGGATGACAGAAAAGTGGCAGTAAACTATCTACTCGTTTTCATCTGGCTTATCAAGAAGCTCTATCTCTATACCAGCACTATCTCCCGTTATCCTCATAACATCCTTGTCCACCTTCTTTAATTCCCCACTAGCCTTATTAAAATGATTTACTGTGGTTCCTAGGGCGTTTCCTAGCTTGCCGTGGTACTCCTCATAGGCCTTTAAATGCTTTCCTAGCTCTTCTACGCGCTTAATGATGTCTTTTGCTGTCTCCTCGATTTGAAGCGCCTTAAGGCCTTGCATGACCGTCTGGAGGTATGCCAAGAATGAGGTTGGAGAGACAATAATTACTTTATACTTCTGTGCGGCTCTTTGAATCAAGTTTTCGGTCTCTTCTTTCAGTGCACCGATTTTGTTAACAATTAGATCATAATAAATAGCTTCGTGAGGAATGAACATAAATGCAAAATCCATAGTCCCCTCTTGCGGTCGAATATATTTTGAAGTTTCCTCTATTCGCTTTTTCAAGTCACTAACAAAAAGTTTTTCCAAACGAGCTTTTTCAGTTTCGTTTCTTTCCTCCACAAGTTTGTTGTAATTTTCAAGAGAAAATTTTGAATCAATCGGAATTATTTTATCTTTCACAAAAACTACAGCGTCCACAATCTCACCATCAGTAAATGGATATTGCATTTGAAACATTCCGGGTGGTAAAACATTTTTCAAAAGAGTTTCTAAATAGTATTCGCCGATAATCCCTCTTTGTTTTGGATTTTTTAAAATATCTTGAAGGTTTTGAAGTTGGTCGGCAAAGCCCACAACTTGCTTGCCTGTCTCTTTCACTTGAGCGAGTTCATTTGTGATTTCACGAATGAGTTTTTGCGATTCAGAAAATTGTCTGTTCACCGAGTCACTCATATGCCGAGTCGATTCACCCATTTTTAAATCTACAGTTTTGTTAAGGTCGGAGACTTTTGAGTCTACGGTTCTTGAAAGCTCATTTACTTGTTCGAGAATTAGTTTAAGACCGATATCATCTTTAGGAGCATCACTTCCTTTTTTCAACATGAAAAAAAGAGCAAGGTTGATGGCTAGTAAAACTAAAATGAATAAACCTAGAAGTATTGTTGATGTCATGCTGAATATTGTAACACAAATAGAATAAGGAATTAAGAATTACGAATTATGAATGTTTGGAATAGGGACTCTGTAGTTGTATTGCCTCTTAATTCATAATTCCTAATTCTTAATTCCCAATTTATGATCGTTTGAGGATAATAGCTAGGAATGTTATAATCTAAAAATGAACACTATACAAAACAACATTAAAGAACAAATTAAAAAGGCGATGCTTGCAAGAGATACAGTTAGTCTCAATACTTTGCGAGGACTTTCTGCATCGTTTACAAATGAGCTTGTTGCGAAAGGTCACAAACCTCAGGATGAATTAGGAGATGAAGATTGCCTTGCTGTGATTCGCAGGCTTGTTAAACAAAGAAAAGAATCTATTGAGCAATTCAAAGCTGGCAACAGACAAGATCTAGCCGACAATGAAAGCGCAGAGCTTGCAATCCTTGAAGTCTTTTTACCTCAAATGATGAGTATTGATGAAGTACGAAAGATTGTAGAAGCAAAAAAGATTGAGCTTGGAATTACAGACAAATCAAAATTAGGAATGTTTATTGGAACTCTCATGAAAGATTTGAAAGGCAAAGCCGACGGCGCAGATGTGAAGGCTGTGGCGGAGAGTTTGTTTGAATAGCATTTAGGCTCTATGCCACAAGGGTACTTCTTGTATTCCTAATTCGCTTCGCTCATAAGGAAACAAAGTCGAGCGCTAGGCTCTAGCAAGATTGAATAAAAAAACGACCTCGCGAAGCGTGAGCTAAGCGAGGTCTAAAATATATCTATCCAATTCTGGCTGAATGGCAACCATTGATCCATTTCGCAAGAAACGTTGCATAATGAATTGGCTCCATCGCTCCGGGGCCCACATTGAGGCACCTACACAAATGTCCCTCCTGAAGCGCGGTTAGTTTTGCTGTGTCTTCTACAGCACACCGAATATGATCAATAATCTCTTGTTCATGATTTGCGTTCATTTTCAGTAGTCTGCGTTGGTCTAGAATATCAGATATGTCTTTCATCGGCTGAATTGTTGTTTGTTATTGGAACTGATGTTCAGCAACACACTAACAATATTCATGAAAAAGTCAAATAATTTAATTATAATTTACCGTGAGTTATTTGTTATAAGTTATTAGTTTTGAGTTATCTTTTGACTTTTTACTTTTGACTTTTTACTTTTGACCTACCTAAGGTATTTATTTATATTCTTCTTGTGCTCTGTATAATCTTTCGAACAATGAATTCTTCCGTATTTATCATGCAGATAAAATATACAATCTGTTTTTTCAGGATTTAAAGCTGCTCCAATTGCGCCTTCACCGGGATTTGATATTGGTGTTGGTGGCAAACCTACATTTTGATATGTATTGTATGCCGAAGTTAAATATTTATCTTTCGAGAGTACATAAGGCCACCATTTACCATCTTTACCTTTAATGTATTGAAGCGTGGCATCAACTTGAAGAGGCATTCCAAGTGCCAATCGATTCCAAATTATTCCAGAAACTAAATTCATATCTCGAAGACCTCCTGCTTCCCTTTGAATAATTGAGGCCACTGTTATAACAGTATCAATATCAAGTCTTTCAGCATCCGCGCCAAATTCTGCCACTTTTAGTCTTAAAAAGTCATCAAACCTTTGTTTCATTTCAAGTTTAATGTCTTTTGGACTTGAATTTTTATCAACAATATACACGCCAGGCAAAAGATATCCCTCATCATTGTCTTCTGTAGAACAAGATAATGTTTCAGCAAAAGCCTGTTCTTCTAAATTATCCCAACCGAGTTTTTCTTGGCAAAGATTAGCAACTTCCTCTTTTCTCATACCTTCGACAACTGCAAGATATTTTTTATTTGGATTAAAAGCAGTATGAACAGAAGCAATAGAAATATTATGAGTAGCTTTTTCAATAATTGTACCAAGCTGATATATTCTACCGGCAACAACATCAAATGCATTAGAAAAAGTAAAAGCACTTATAAGAGCTGTTATAAAAATTAAAGAAAAAACAATTGCTACTCGTCGCATTGCTTTAATATTATATCATAATATTAAAGAAAATCCGAAATTCGAAGCACGAAATCCGAAACAATATCAAAATACTAAATTCTAAATTCAAAACAGAATTCAGTGCATTTGTTTAATATTTATTATTTTGAATTTGGAATTTGTTTCGAATTTCGGATTTCGTGCTTCGAATTTTGGAAATATTTGTTCTACATATTTATATATTAAGATATATACTATAAATTATACTGAATCTGCTATATAATGAGGTCATGTCAAAGTATCGAATTGCAATTTTACGTGGTGGGCCAAGCGACGAGCATGAAGTCTCGCTTGATAGTGGTGCACATGTGATAAAAATACTTTCTCCGCATCATTCAGTTGTTGATATTGTTATAGATAAAAACACAGAGTGGCATATTCAAGGTACTCCAGTAGATCCTGCGCATGCTTTAAAAAGTGTCGATGTGGTAATTAACGCCTTACATGGAACTTATGGTGAGGATGGAAAGGTGCAACAGACCCTAGACCATGTGGGAATACCATACACAGGCTCGAAAGCACTTGCTTCAGCTCTCGGAATGCATAAATGGAGAGCCAAAGAAATATTTAAACTTGCCGGAATAAAAACTCCGCACGCTAAAAAAGTTTCAAGTGATATAGATATTTCTAAGCAAGCACTCGAAATATTCAAATCTTTTAGTCTGCCAGTAATCATAAAACCAATCTCTTCTGGATCGTCTGTGGGTGTGTCTGTGGCAAGAGATTTGCAAAGTTTAGAGCAGGCTCTGGTTTCCGTGTTTGTATATTCCCCTACTGCACTTGTTGAAGAATACATAAAAGGCAAAGAAGCCACTTGTGTGGTTGCGGAAAATTTTCGCGGAGAAAAATATTATGCTTTCCCACCAATTGAGATAATGAAACATACCGATGTGGCTTTTGATAAGGATATGAAATATTCAGGAGAAATTGAAGAAAGATGCCCTGGTAATTTTACACAAAAAGAAAAGGAAATAATTATGCAGTCGGCAATTATTGCACATACCGCAATTGGAGCAAGACATTATTCCCGTTCAGATTTTATCGTACATCCCACTCGAGGAATTTATATTTTAGAGATTAATACACTTCCTGGACTTACAGAAACTTCCCTACTTCCGAAAGCATTAACGGCTGTAGGTTCAAGTATGAAGGAGTTTTTGCATCATTTAATTGAGGAAGCAATTAAATGATGGATTTAAGATTCATGATTTAAGATTTAGGAATAATTAAATACCTGAATTCTGAGACATTCATGAATCATAAATCATACATCTTGAATCAGCAAAATAGCTCACAAAAAATTCTCACAATATGTGAGAATTTTTTGTGAGCTATTTTGCTTTTACTTTCTTCTTCTTTTTAGCTTCTTTTTTTGGGTGGGAGCTTCCTTTTGCCATAATATAAAAATTTAGTTAACTGATAACACTTATATTATATAACAAATTATTTTTTATATGAAATTTAATTGTGGATAAAATTATGCTCTCACATATACCCAAGCCTCAAGACCCCTAGCTAAAACAATCTTGATTCTTTTATATTCAATCCCTTCATATTTATCTGCTTGTCCCAACTCTTCGGGAGTGACTTGATATAGCACACCATGAGTATTATTGCCTGCGGACTCATCTACACAAGAATACACTTCGTTATCAATTGTAATTTCATTTTTAATGTAATTATTTAAAATATCACTTTCCCCTTCTAGTTCTCTGCCGAATAATTCTTGCTGTATATTTGAAAGCATTAATGTTCCGTAAGCAAATAGATTTTCCATTATTATATAGATAAAAATATTCCAAAGCCAAGCAGAACAATTGCCGCAATCACACTAATTGAAAGCCAAAAACGAATTGGATTTGCTAGATGATCAATAAGAAACGCACACGCCAAAAGTGTCGCTATAATAACTAGAGATATAATTATTAAAGGCTTAAACATCGAACTTATTGCAACCAGTGCCATTCCTCCAGCAACTCCACTCCAACTCGAAACACTAACGAATACCGTGACTAATAAAAAAGCTAATAATGTACCAGCAGTAATAAATATATAATTTATAATTGTAATCATCTTTTTAATTAATTAAATAAATTTTAGTAGATATATTATATCACCATATAGCAGAAATCGGCACGTTACTTTTTATGAACAATGCCGATTATCAATTTAGTATTATTTTCTACTACGTAAATTATTTAAAGACTTATGTTTGATTTAAACATTTGCCTTTATTTGTAAAAGATTTCTTACTTTTAGTATTAGTCTTTTACTATTTGGAATGAACTTTGCTATTTAACTAGCTTTCAGCTTGAAACCGCCAACAGTCCACCAATAGTCTTGATTAATTTCCCTGGCAGATGCTTATAAACAATTGTACGACCCAAGATCTTTCCATTCTTTACAGCAATGTAAAGTATGTGTCGAGCCGGGATTTTTACATGTTCATATCTGGCACCTGTCCAACAGCTTCGCGTAAGGATTCGAGCGGTTTTGAATTCATCGTGACCTAGGTGTTGAATCACAATCATGTCAGATCTGGTAGGGATTCGTTTACTAAAATTTTTGTTAGCAAGGATGTACCTCGGTTCACAAAAATTTCTATAAAAAATCCACGACCACTGATAATCATAATGCGTTGTTGCTGGGCTATGCTTCTGATCGTAGAATAGATTCCAACCACTGTTATAGATTGCTACTATTGTCGTATTTTCATCGAAACGTTCTTGCCATCGCTTTCTATGCTGGTAGCTAGCGATGATTGGAACTTTGATGATTAACTGAACCAGTAGTTTCCACGTTTGCATTTCGTCTTTTTCTTTCTATTGTTTTGTGTTTTCCGGGTACTTGTTGTTCGCCGGTCTATTTAATATAATAGCATAATAATTGAATAAAGTCAATTTAATAATAAATATGCATGAAAAAACCCCTTAAAATAGGGGTTTTTGAGGCTTCACTTGGAAGAAGTAAGTCTTTCTGCGCGAGAATGTGCAGAGTCGAAGACGAGGCAGGTTTTTTGGTTTGGAACATCCAATTCTTCAATGCGATGAAGTCCGAGGTCTCCCCCCTCGTACTTCTTATTCTTAACGTAAGATTCAAAAAAAAGAGCCTTTGCTTTGTGATCACAGTCCAGATAGTTATTTCCTTCTTGCTCGTGTTTGAAAGTTTCCACGGGAGTGCCGTGCACGCTTACCACTATTTCATATGAGGTTTTCATATTTGTACAATTGTTTGAATTACTGAGTCTAAGGGTATACGAATGAGAGGTTGGTGTCAAATGTAAAAATAAAAAAGCGCACGTACCCGAAAGCAGTGCGCTAAAATCATATCTCCCTATCAAACATTGTGGAAAAAGCCGACAAACCGGTCAACAGAGTTAATTGTTGAATTGAGCCATCCAAATTATGACTATAGATTTCTCCACTTTCTCCATTCAATGGTTTTGGACGCATTTCGCTTTGAATATAGCAGGCATTACCAGGGCATGAAAATACAATGTGGCCACCCCTTGTATAGCACCTAATACTATGCAAATCATAATTACGTATTTCTCCGCAAATTTGTTCATGTGCCAGAGACATCGCTTTCTCAATTTCTGGCAGATGAATTTGCTTATCATACGAATCCGAAAATGTTTCCAAAAAACTTAACTGCCACGGGGCTCATGCGTCCACCAACAGAATGTCCGTGGTTACCAACATGAGTTGAATTTGTAATTGTAAACAATTGAAATTCGGATGATGGAACATCAGATTTCAATTGTGTTGAAAGTGCAGTCAAAAGAATTCGAAGGGAGTAACAAACTCTTCTAATTTCTCCGTGCTCTCTTGTGGATTCTTTCTTTGTCCCTGCACAAAACATGCAAACATCATCACTTTGCTTATCATTGGGATATCTTTTTCCAGTGCCATCACAATTCGGACAAGTCATCCCAGTGAAGTATTTTATTCTTGGAAGTTTGATTCTGTACATAAACCAATTTTGATCGGAGTCAACAAGAGTTATCGAATCATTAACTCCAAAACGCTCTCTTCCGAGATTAGGTTCATACGAGTCAAAAAGAGGCTCGTAATTAAACTCAGTTTCAATGTTGAAAAAGTATGGTTGCCAATTTGTATATTTTGTGTGTTTGATAAAGAATGTATGAATTTTAATGAACAAACCAGCTCTATCGAAATCCCAGAATAGAGAGTACCATCTGGGTATATCTACATATTGCAATGATTTCATATTTTTTGGGGTTGTTTTCTAGAGTGAGATTAGCATAGATTTGGTGATATTGGAATAATTAGGAATATCTCAATGCCTATAAATAGATACTAACAAAAAAGGCTTGCAAATAATCAAAAATAATATAAAATAGCTTCTAAATATATAAGGGCCTTTAGCTCATCTGGTAGAGCGCCTCATTTGCAATGAGGAGGTAAGCGGTTCGAGTCCGCTAAGGTCCACAAACAAAAAAACCGCTTAGGCGGTTTTTTTGTTTGTGGACCTTAAGCAAGTGCTGGATAGCACTTGCGGCGGACTCGAAAGACACAGGCACGACGGTGCCGAGTCGGGGTCGCGAAATTTTTCAGCTGAAAAATATTTGTGACCGAGTTCCGCTAAGGTCAATTTAATCAGTAAAAGGTTCCTGACACCTTTTACACCTTTTATGATTAAGTTGTTTTTTATGTAGCAGTATAAACCGTTCACACACCTAACCTATCATATTGAAATTATTTTTTGCTTTATAATGCTATTTTTTTAAAATAGCATTATGAACTTCTTTTGTGAGTTCTGTGTTGATTTCAATTAATCTTCGAACCTCATCTTGCATTTCCAAAAGAGCCTCAGTATCCTTGTATGTCTGCAAAGCTCTTTTGTCAGA
The DNA here is from genome assembly GCA_964525175.1 of uncultured Candidatus Saccharibacteria bacterium. Classification (GTDB taxonomy): domain Bacteria; phylum Patescibacteriota; class Minisyncoccia; order Phycocordibacterales; family CAIZIN01; genus CAIZIN01. The sequence goes on from CAZGFB010000003.1 coordinate 8,132, forward strand.
TGCTTGTGCCGAAACTTTCTGCCCCACCATAATTACCGACAAAAGTACTAATTGCAAGAATGTTTGTGCAACCCAAGATATTAATGTTGGGGTACCTCCTTCAATTGCTGAAGGCAAGCTTATGAGCGCAATAATTGCAAAAAGGTATGCACACCACATTGTACTTACGCCTTTTGTAATCAATAATGCAATTCGTCCATTAAAACCTATGTGTTCATCAGCTGTAAGATGTGGACCCATTTTTTCCCTCTCTTCAATTCGTGGATGTTTAACGTGTTCGTTTTCCATATTTTTAAATTATATTTTTAACTCCTGTATTATATCATAGACAAATTATTATAAAGTCATATCATTATATAAGATATGAATACCAACCAACACCGATTAGAACGTGGCTGGTACACGTTCCTTTTTGTCTTTTTCGCATTGTCATGGTGCTTTATTAAGTTTCCTCTATCTTCATTTCTACCCTTTCGAAAATTATCAGCAAAACCTTTGCAAATTACTGATAAAAAATGTAGGGATGCAATGAAAAAACTAGAAAATCTAAAGTAACAGCACCAACAATCTTGCCTCAAAAATTAACCTTCATTCATTTGAAGGTTTTTTTTCTAAAGAACATTCTTATCCAAACTTTCTAATACAGAATTATTTATATTCGTATTTTTCTTTGCAATTTCTACCAGCTCTTTCCTAAACCTCTCTGGTGCATACTGAATCAGTTCAACAGCCATTGAATTCGCATATACAGCATTCTCTTGGAGTGGAGATATCATTAATTTGGTTTTTGCTTTTACTATTTTTGGGTCATTTTTTACTGTCTCAAACGATGTAAAATCTTTACAATTTAATCCGTAAATAATTACATCTCGAATTTTTTCTTCAATACTTTCAATTAGTATATCTGGAGATTTATCAAATATTTTTTCTCTTAATTGTGAAAAATTCTTAACACCGTCTGCGATATCTGTCCAGTTTTTTGATCTTAATAAAAATAATATCCATTCAATTTTCTCTTGATTTGATACGTGAGAATAGATTTCATAATTTTTATTCGCCAAAGGCTTCTTGTCGTCAACGCCCAAATCAGATATTGTATTTTCAATCTCTTCCAAAAGATTACTTTTAGATTCACCATACTCTAACTTAAGAATTTCATATGTCTTCGAGGCTTGTAATAAAGCCTTGTTTCGATATGTACCAGATAAGAAATTGATGTGTTTTATCGCGTCCAAAACAGTCCTTATCGAAGAATCAGATTTTAGATCGGAATATTTTAATATGCGGTAAACAATATCGTACGCCTTTATTTCAAAACGGTTCCTTATAATCGGGTTGATAATATTTGGAAGTGTTTCAATTGCTGAAAAATGATCATCAATTGATTTTGATTGCTGTCTTTTTTCTATATCTTTAATTAAATTATCTTGTTCATTTTTTATATCTTTGTTTAACGATTGATCATCAACGCTTTTATTTAGATCAATATTTGGAACTTCTTGCTCTATATGATTTTGCTCTGTGGGTCCTTCTTTTGTCATATTTTTAGGATTAATTTTGCTAAACTGTGTTGTACTTTACCGGACTAAACAACCAAGAAAAAGCCGAGAGGAATGTATAGAAAAACATATGGAAAGCAACGGTGTGCCACAAACTTCCTGTGCTTAAAAGAATCATCGCAAACAACGGCGCTCCCAATATTGCCCAGAAGAAATAGAAAGCTCCTATTTTTTTACCTTGTAAAATAAATAACGGAAGATGTGCAAGGATAAATGAAAGAGCTCCTAACAAAAGCACTGAAATTGAAAGTTTGAAGTTGTCGGATATTAATAAAATTATAGATCCAAAAAAAGTTTGCTGGAAAATAATTTCCGCAAATTTCGGTACGATATATTTTTTATCAAGAAGCTTCCAGTAATGATGTTCCTCTGGGAATTTAATTTTTGGGCCAGTGAAAAGTTTTGGAAGATTTGAGTAAAGCCAATACGTTGCTAATACAGAAAAAATAGCCGTTAAAAACGGTAAAGGTTTCAAAACAAAAAATGAAAGCACGGGAGGGTAAACGAAGGCAAGGATAGCAGATGAAAAAATGAAATAAGTAAATGTGGCTCTTGGGTGTTTCAAATATTCACTTCTATGGTAATCAAAGCGCTCAAAAAAGCTCCAGAAGATAACGGAAATAAAAAGTATCCAAAACAGAGGGTGGTCTATCATGGATACATTTTAGCATATTATTTACCTATGTCATTTATACTACTTCAACTTCCCTCTTTTTTGGCGATGGAATGCGAGAGCAAAACGATGTGCTTCAGAGTTTGCAAGAAGAATTTGGTCTCGATAAGAAAGAATTAGATTTTTGTCTCCAAGTATTTTACTTGCTTTATGTTTATCATCTTTGACCACAGCGACGACGGGAATTGATATTTTGAGGCTTGTAAGGGCTTGCTCGACTACGTTTAATTGTATTTCATTACCATCAACAACAATAATCGAAGGATATTGCCAATCTGTATGACCTAAACGTCGTAAAAACATCTCTTTTAGTGCTCCGGGGTCGTTTGCTCCTTTAATAGTTTTTATATTAAATTTTCTGTATTCATCTTTCTCAGCTACACCATCCATAATCACAGTCATTACCCCAACCATGTTTGTTCCACTTAAATGAGCGACATCATAAGCTTCAATACGCAAAGCTTTACCAACATCTGACATATCTCTTTTCAAAAGAGAAACATCTCGAATGTGATTTAATGCGTAAATTGTTTTCTTGATTTTATTGGCATTTTCAAATTCTTGTTTCTTTGCAAATGCATTCATTTCTTTTTCAAGGTTTTTAACAATCTCTTTCTTTCTACCTTCAAAAAATAGTTTGATGTTGCGAATAGTTTTAAGGTAGCTTGCCCTACTAAGTTTTTGCAATCGATTTTTCTCATCTTGAGAAAAATTATGGCTGGAAGCCAATTGCAAAAAGTTTGGAGGGTCGATGTTTGGAGTCAGCCCCAACTGTCGATAAAACTCGTAATTATCTTTTTTAGAAGATTGTTTGTCTATGAATGGAAAAATTTTTCTCACGATTTGTAGAGCTTCTTTTAAGATTGCTCCGTGAGGGAAAGGACCGAATATAGCTTGCCCTACTAAGTTTTTGTCATTAGCTTTCAGCTGTGTCGTGTTCGTACTCGAACACGACGATGACAAAAAGTTTGAAGGGTAAATAGTTTTTTTAGGTTGAGATAATATTCTCATATTTTTCAAATCTAAATTTTTTCCGCGTTCGATAAGAACCTTTGGAAACGGCTCATCTGTTATAACAACATAGTTGTAGCTTTTGTTGTCTTTTTCTTTTGTATTATATTTTGGCTGAAGTTTTTTAATTAAATGAGCTTCAAGAATTAATGCTTCGAGCACAGAGTCTGTTTCTTCAAATTCAACGCGATCAGCATTAAACACCATATCTACTAAAATTGGGCCACGTGTAGCAATTAAATCTTTTGAGAAATAGCTCTTAACACGATCTTTTAGTGAAGTCGCTTTACCCACATACAAAATACTCTTTCCTTTTTTGAAAAGATATACACCGGGGTTTTCTGGTAGTTTTGTATTTTTATAATCTTGAAAATTCATGGGGGGGGTTGACTATTTACTTATTTTGTATCAATATAGCACAGGAAACCAACAAATACCAATAATGAGCACTTCAAAATTTAGATGTCCAATCTGTTTCTGCGGTAAGTATGATACCATTCAAAATGGCAGTCAACCACAATATTTCGTATGTTGTTACTGCTCTGTCCACTTCAGTAATCCAGCGAGATTTGGCGAGCCAAGATTAACAGAAAAAGATCTTAACGTGCCCCCTCTAATATTCATTGAAAAAAGTTTACAGACGAAATACGGCGAGAAATGGAGAAAACAAGGAGGTAACTCTATTCGTCTGCTTAATGTTGTTAAGGCGTATATTTTCAAAAAAGGAGGTGATGCGAGCACATATACAACCAAGCAATTCGTCTGCGCCACAGAGAGCGAGCTTCTGGGTTGCATGAACATGGGTAATAAGACACTTACTACTCTCAAAGAAATCTTGCGTGAAAATGGATTAGGCTTAGGAATGTCCTTCGACCGATTCATTTAACACCCGACTAACGCAGGTGTTTTTTCTTGACTATTCACGCTAATAGGAATAAATTAGTGGAGGAAAGGCACAAAACAATGCATATTCATCTCGCAAGTCTCATGACAGTTCTTACATCAGCCAAGAACGCATTGAAAGACACTCCCGAAGAAATACTTCTTCGTGATTACATTCACGAACTTCAAGGGCGATGCGCACACAACAGAACACTAAAAGGAAGACGAGGTATTTGCCCAGACTGCCAGAAGAAAGTAGTTGGTCCAAAAGTTCGAAACATTCGAGTGTTTGGCGATTGTATCAAAAGCGCATCTTAATGATTTGCGCTTTTTTCTTACCCTATTCGCGCGAATTAGACCAAGCACTAACGTTTAAGTGCTTTTTTCAGGTACTCTCCCGTGTAAGAATTTTTATTATTTGCCACGTCTTCTGGCGTTCCTTTTGCACAAATTTGTCCACCGTTTACTCCCCCTTCAGGACCAATGTCCACGACATAGTCGGCACATTTTATAAGATCCATATTATGTTCAATCACAAGAACAGTGTTTCCTTTATCAACAAGCTTTTGCAGAATCTCAATTAATTTTCGTACATCCTCATAATGAAGGCCAATTGTAGGCTCGTCCAAAAGATAAATTGTTTTTTGTAAGTGAGGACGATAAAGTTCAGAAGAAATTTTTACACGCTGTGCTTCTCCTCCAGAAAGAGTTGTGGCGGATTGTCCGAGTTGCAAATAGCCAAGACCAACTTGATTAAGAGTATCAAGTCTGTCGTGAATTGCAGGAATGTCATTGAAAAATTCTAAAGCTTCTTCAACTGTCATTTGCAAAACTTCGTAAATATTTTTCTTTTTGTATTTTACATCCAAAGTTTCTTTCATAAATCTTTTACCTTGGCAGATATCACAAGTCACATACACAGTTGGCAAAAAGTGCATTTCCACTTCAATACTTCCATTTCCTTGGCAAGCTTCACATCGCCCACCTTTCACATTGAATGAAAAACGATTTGGTGCCCATCCACGTACTCTCGCATCTGCTGTTGATGCAAATAGTTCACGAACAAAAGTCCAAGCGCCTGTGTATGTGGCTGGGTTTGAACGAGGTGTTCGCCCGATAGCAGATTGATCAATTAGAATTGTACGCCCCACATACTCTGTGCCTGTAAATGATGTGCAGTTAAATGTTTCAGCTGTTCTGTATCTTTTTTCAAGTCGTGCCTGAAGGTTCTTATGTAGAATCTCATATACAAATGAAGATTTTCCTGAACCAGATACACCGGTTACACAAACAAATTTTCCTAGTGGAATATCAATATTCATATTTTTAATATTGAATACATTTCCACCTCGTATTTGAATTTTTCCTTTATCTTGATTTCGTCTTTCGTGTGGTATTTCCATTTTTATATCACCACGCAGATAATCTAAAGTTAGTGATTTTGTCGGATTTGTTTTTGCTGTTAGTAATTCATCAAGATAGCCAGAAGCAACAACATGCCCGCCGTGAACTCCTGCTCCAGGACCGATATCAATAATATAATCAGCTGAGAAGATGGTGTCTTCATCATGCTCAACCACAATAATTGTGTTGCCCATATCTCTCAAGCGTAAAAGAGTTTTTACCAGACGATCGTTGTCACGTTGATGCAAACCAATTGTAGGTTCATCGAGTACATAAAGAGCTCCCACAAGGCCACTTCCGAGCTGTGATGCCAAGCGAATACGTTGTGCCTCTCCACCCGAAAGCGTGTGAGCTCGACGATTAAGTGACAAATAATCGATTCCAACATTAATCATAAAATCTAATCGATTTTGAATCTCTTTGATAATTACTTTAGAAATTTCTTTTTCTTGTGCTGAAAGTTCTAGATTCTCAAAAAAACTTTTAGCATCTGAGATTGAACAAGCTGTAAGACCAACAATATTTGTCTTATTTTCACCAAGAAAAACATGTAGAGCTTCATCGCGAAGCCTTGCACCATGACATTTTTTACATTCCTCATTACCAAAAAAGTGTCTTGTGCCGAGACCGTTGCATTCTGAACAAGCTCCATAAGGAGAGTTGAAAGAGAAAAGTCGTGGTTCGATTTCTGGATATGAAAATCCATCGTAAGGACACATGAATTTTGAAGAAATTAATTTTGTTTCTTTTGGTGTGACCACTTTCAATAAGCCTTCAGATTCTTGAAGAGCTCTTTCCAAAGCTTCACTCAAACGCTCTTTTGTACCAGCTTTAACTCCAGCTGGGGTACCAAGTTTTTTGATATCTGAAAGGAAAAATTCATCCACCAAAACATCGATATCATGTTTCTTTGTTTTTGAAAGTATGATTTGCTCGCGAAGTTTCTTTTCTTCTCCATCGATAAGTACACGTTCATAACCTTTACCAAGTAGATCATAAAGAAGCTGATAGTATTCACCTTTTCGTCCAACAACCAGAGGCGCATAGAGACCGACTTTCAAGTCATTAACCTCTACCCCCATTATTTTTTTATCAATCTTTTTAGTATCAATAGATTTTACGGTATTTAAAATTGTCTCCATAATTTCCTCGTGAGAAAGCTTTTTGATTTCCCTTCCACATTCCAAACAATGAGGCTTGCCAATACGAGCAAAAAGGATACGCATATAGTCATAAATTTCAGTAATAGTCGCTACTGTTGAACGTGGGTTGTTTGATCGAGATTTTTGATCAATAGAAATTGCTGGGGAAAGACCGATGATTTCATCCACATCGGGTTTTTGCATTGTATTTAAAAATTGACGCGCATACGCAGAAAGAGACTCAACATACCGGCGTTGACCTTCAGCAAAAATTGTATCGAATGCTAAAGATGACTTTCCACTTCCAGAAAGCCCAGTAATCGCAATCATTTTATTGCGAGGCATAGATACTGTAATATTTTTGAGATTGTGTGTTCTTGCTCCACGCACAATAATCTCATCAGCGATACCGGTATTTTCTTTTTGTTTTTTATCTATTGACATAATGTTTATTTTTTTATATAGTTTTCGTCGGATTCAACCAATTTAAAGTTATGAAAATTAAATTGCACATTTCTTTGTTAGAAGGTAAGGATAGCTTTATTGCAAGTTTTTTGAAAACTATCGAAATAGAAGTTAACCCTTCCAACTTCAGAGATTTTATACGGGGTGAAATGTATATTGGTAAAAAACCAAATTGTCACCACGTTAAATTCTATGCAGAAAATTTCAATCCTGAAACCTGCACACTTCGCGGACAAGCCAAAATGCTACGGCCAGCTTGTAATGGATACGTAAAAGATCTTTTAGAAGACGGCTGGCATCAAGTTGAATAACTACTCATCACCTCCTTCGGGCGGTGATTTTTTTTACCCGCAATCAACTTTAAATTTTTAATTTAAAACACCACCAATCCCCCTAGATTTGTTCTCTAGGGGTGAATATGAAACTTTTCGTATGGCTATCGAAAAGTTTCATTTTGAGACCCTCTCGGTTCTCAACGACTTCGTCTGCTCTCCTCCACGGGGAAAACTAGAGTTTTCCCCGACCCCCTTTCCGCTCATCACATCATTCTGCCAGAATTACTTGCAGAAACGATGTGACTCGTAATTATATCATGGATAATATATTATAACAACACGATTTCGAACTAATTGACAGAGGCGAATACTATAGCTTTTTCTTTCTTGTTTTTTTCTCCTTAGGAAATTCGTTTAGAAACTCCTTATCGAATTCTCCCACTATTTTTCTATCAAGTTGAGTCATTTTACCCATCTTGTTTTTTATTTTTTCTTTTATTTCAATTATTTCATCACGCAAAATTGCGGCGGTTTCAAAATCTAAATCTTGTACAGCTTCTTTCATCTGTTCTTCCTTTTCATCCAAAAGTTTTTTTGGATTTTTTTGTAAAAGAGCTTCATCAATATTCAATAGTTCATCAACGGCTTTTTTATGATCACTTTTTAAATGACTTGTAATATCTTGAATCTTTTTAATGATTGTTTGTGGAGTTATTCCATGCTCTTTATTATATTTTTCTTGCAAAGTCCTTCGACGAGCTGTTTCACTTATCGCTCGCTCCATTGAGCCTGTCATATGATCGGCGTAAAGAATCACACGACCTGCAGAGTTACGTGCGGCACGCCCGATAGTTTGAACAAGCGAAGTTTCAGAACGAAGGAAACCTTCTTTGTCTGCATCCAAAATTCCAATCAAAGACACTTCCGGCAAGTCTAAACCTTCTCGAAGCAGGTTCACACCCACTAAACAGTCGAATTCTCCACGCCTGAAAGCGGAGAGCAGTTCAATTCTCTCAATAGTTTTTATATCACTATGTAAATATTTTGAAGCTATTCCTTTTTCTGTTAAATATTCACTCAAATCTTCAGCCATCTTTTTTGTTAAAGTTGTAGCTATTGCTCTTTCTTTTTTTGCAATTACTTTTTCGGCTTCTTCAATAAAATCAAAAATTTGGCCTTTGTATATACCGCTTTCAACGATTGGCTTAACTTCCACAATCGGATCCAGAAGACCTGTGGGGCGAATAACTTGTTGTGCTACGTATTTACTGTGCTCGATTTCATATTTACTTGGTGTGGCAGAAGTGTAAAGCACTTGCCCAATTCTTTTCAAAAATTCATCAAACTTAAGAGGTCGGTTGTCGGCCGCTGAAGGTAAACGAAAACCATAATCAATCAAAGTTTTCTTTCGTGATTGATCGCCTGCAAACATTCCGCCAATTTGAGGAACTGTCACATGCGATTCATCAATAATAGTTAAGAAATCAGCCTCCCCATTTGCTTTGCGTGGAAAATATGAAAGCAAAGTATCTGGAGCCTCACCTGCTTTTTTTCCAGAGAAATGTCGAGAATAGTTTTCGATTCCATTACAATATCCAACTTCACGAATCATCGCTAAGTCATAGGTTGTTCGTCTTTTTAATCTTTCTACCTCCAGAAACTTCCCTTCTTTCTCAAGTTTTTTAAGTTGCAAATCTAATTCTTTCTTAATACTTACGAAAGCTCTTTTTTGTTCCGCTTCATTGGTGATGAAATGTTTTGCTGGGAAAATAAAAATAGTATTTTCTTCACTTATTATTCTTCTTGTCACAGCATCAATTTTTGCAATAGCAGAAATTTTATCGCCTTCAAATGAAAAACGAATTATGTATTGTTCAGACACAGGCATTACTTCTACGGTGTTACCCACAGCACGCATTTGACCAGATTTTAAATCTGCATTTGTTCGCTCGAAATGAATATCAATAAGTTTTCCTAAAAGCTCCATCCTTCCTAGTTTGTCTCCTACGGCAAGTTTAAGATTAACCTTTTGATATTCCTCGGGTGAGCCAAGACCATAAATACAAGAAACAGACGCGACAATGATCACATCCTTTCGGCTCAGAAGCGCCTGTGTGCTTGCGTGGCGAAGTCTTTCTATTTCTTCGTTAATCATTGCCTCTTTCTCAATATAGGTGTCAGAGACGGGCATGTAAGCTTCTGGCTGGTAGTAGTCGTAATATGAAACGAAATAGTGAACAGCATTTTCTGGGAAAAATTCTTTGTATTCTTGAGCAAGCTGAGCGGCAAGAGTTTTGTTGTGGGCAATCACAAGGGTCGGCTTCCCTATTTGAGCAATAACATTTGCCATTGTGAAAGTTTTACCAGAGCCAGTCACTCCCAAAAGTGTCTGGTCGCTATAACCTTTTTTGATACCAGAAACAAGATCGGCGATTGCCTTTGGCTGGTCTCCTGCTGGAGAGTATTCGCTATGTAATCTAAAAATTTTATTAGACATAAATTTTCGTTCTAAATGTTATAACTGTTCTAAATGTTCTAAATGTATTCAACAACTAGAACATTAGAACATCTTCAACACTAGAACATCTCCTCATCCTTGATATTACCTTATTTTAGTGTTATTGTCATCTCTGGAGAAAGGAAAATTAACAAATGTCGAAAATTACCCTACAAATTTGTCTTCCCCTTGAGGAAGGAAGTATGCTCAATGAGGCTCATTTAGCAAAAACGTGGCATGTACAACACAGAAGTCCACTAAAACACCACACAATCCCGCACACCGGGGATAAGTGCTACGAACTTGCGGTTGCAACTGAAGGAAGGAGCGATTGGTGTATCTCATTTGAATGTGAAACCGAAATTTGCTACAAAACAAAAAGTACCTGCATCATCGCACAAAAAGAAGTTCACATTTCATGTCTTGGAAAAGGCATTGCGAATGTTCCTAGTCGGAATTTTAAATGGGTGCTTGACGCCTTTGTTACAGCTCTTCTGAAAGATGGCTGGACTGACGAGGGCAACAATTTTGAGCATTTGAAGCCCGAATGAATCAACCAACACCTGAGCAATCGGGTGTTTTTTCTTTATCGTGAAATTGACAAAATATCACTAAAGATGTAATTTAACTTCGGAAAGAACAATGCTATGAAAATTAATACATTCTGTTTTACTGCGAGGTATGATGTTGCTTGTCCGAATAAAGAAGAAATCATCAGAATAAAAATTGGTGAGAAAATATCCAAAATATTTGAACCCTTGAATAATGGGGACACGGTAACAATGAAAATTTTTTATGATTCCGAAAATGCAAAAAGCAGATTTGCGGATTTCGTATTTACTCGAACGAAGAAAAATATTGATTTATGTGAACATGGAACAGAAGTAGGCTTCCACTTTCAAATTTCAAGTATTATGATAGACGGACTTACATCCGTGGCGAAAATTGAGTTCGCACCAGATTGGTGGAAAAAAGTTATTGTCATGATTGAGCGAAGACTTTCATTAAACTTTGTCTGATCAATACATATACGTTTTCAAAATGCGCTCCACAGCGCATTTTTTTATTATTATTATAAAGATGATTTGTGTTATTATGAAATCTGGAAAGGCACAAAACAATGTTGACACAAACTAAGCCGAAGAAAGAAGGAGAAATCACACCTGAAGAACTTCAAGCAATCGTTGATAACAGCAAGGTCAAAGCGCGAGAAATCCTTGACGCAAGCGGTCCGCTCTTTGAGAGTATGCAAGAAGAAGGCCGACGTTACTGGTGCGGTCGCAAGTAAGCACACAATTGTGTGTTTTTTTCTTTAGTCGGTTTAAATATACAGTGGGAGGGGTACGGTTAACCGTACCCTTTGTTTTTTTTAAAAGCTAGTGCCTAGTGCTCGACTTTGTTTCCTTATGAGCGAAGCGAATTAGGAATACAAGAAGTACCCTTGTGGCATAGAGCCTAGTTCCTGTATTTCATCAAAAACTCTTCCTTAAATTCTTGAAAAGTATCGTCAAGCATAGAAGCTCGCATTTTTTTTACTAAATTAATTATGAAATATAAATTGTGAATTGAGGCGAGAGTTGCAGCAAACATTTCCTTTGCTCGGAAAAGATGGGCGACATACGCTCGAGTGTAATTTGTACAAGTATAACAACCGCACTCGGAATCAATCGGAGTAAAATCTTCCATAAATTTATTATTCAATAAATTTACCTTACCTTCTTTTGTGTAGACTTGACCATTTCGTGCAATTCGGGTCGGAGCAACGCAGTCAAAAAGGTCGCAACCATTTTCCACAGCCATAAATAAGTCCTCTGGCTCCCCAATGCCAAGTAAATGTCTCGGCTTTTCTTCTGGCAAAATTTCATTTACCCATTTTACTGCTGTACCCATATCTTCCTTTGCAAAAGATCCGCCAATACCATAGCCATCAAAATCCATTTCAGCCAAAACTTTTGCACTTTCTTTGCGAAGCTCTTCAAATCTTCCACCTTGCACTACTCCAAACAATGCTTGTCTTTCTGAATTATTTTTTGATTTATGATATGCCAGTGATTTTCTTGCCCAACGATGTGTTCTATCAAGTGCTTCTTGTTGGTATCTTAATGGCTCATTTGGGGATGTACATTCATCAAAAGCAAAAATAATATCAGCGCCAATATTGTGTTGAATCTCTATTGAACGCTCAGGTGTGAAATAGTGGAGCGAGCCATCAATAATTGATTTGAACGTAACACCATCATGATCAATAGTCGCAATTTTTACAACTTCATCTTCGCCGTTTTCTGGCAACAATAGTGGCACGTTTTCTGCACTTGTTACTTTCGATATATTTTTTCCGTACGCAGCACCGAGTGAGAATACTTGAAAGCCACCAGAGTCGGTCATTGTTGGTCCGCTCCAATTCATAAATTTGTGTATTCCACCTGCGTCACGAATTACGTAATCATGAGGCTGAAGATATAAGTGGTATGTGTTTGCAAGCACGACCTGTGCACCTAAATCTTTAACCTGCTCAGGTGACAACGCTTTAACTGTTCCTTTCGTGCCCACAGTTACAAAAGCTGGCGTTTGTATATCTCCGTGAGGTGTGGAAATAACTCCAACACGGCCAAGGCCTGGACGGCCAAGTGAGTTTTTTAGTTTCTTTTCGATTGTAAATTTTAAAGGGTTGTTCATTTGGTTATTAGAATACCAGAATATTATTTAATAACAAATTATACATACACAAACTCGACGCTATAGCGTCGAGTTTGTGTATGTATGTATGATTGGAAAAGCCGGTCGTGTACACGATCGGCTTTAAAATGAAGTAATCTAGTGTGGTATTTGTGGCACACTGATTACGTTACCCTGCAGTATATCCCCCGGCGCGAACGCTAGGGTTCTCTGCAAAGTAGAAAGGAACTGAAGAAGCACTGCTTCTCCTGCATGCCATACGTCTGGCACGAGAAGTTTTAAAGTGATGAGAGCAATTATGATTCCAACTGCTCGAAAAATTCTTAAATCTTTTAACATATTTGCGTATGTTATAAGAGGAAATTTTTACAAGCGTGGACGAGACGCATTGCTAGAGCTCATCACTCTCTTCCTCTCGCGAATATCCACATTTTCAGTGTTCATTCGCGAGAGGAGGACTTGCCCTTCTAAGTTTTTGGTCACTTTTGTTGCGTAGCAACCTGACCAAAAAGTTTGTAGGGTTCTTCTTATCTGAATCAATTATATCGTGTATGATATTTTTCTCCAAACAAAAATATATAAATTAATGTATTAAAGGATAGTAATTTGAATTTGTAAAACAAAACCACCCCGATTTTCCGTAAGGAAAATCGTGGTGGTTTTTGTACCCTCTACCAACTACTCACTATTTACCCTCCAAAATTTTTGCCATAGTATTTTCTTTTTAAAAGAAAATACACAGCAGAGCTAATGGCAAAAACTTAGGAGGGCGAGCTACCAACTACTTAACTTCCAAAAGTTCCACTTCGAAAACCAAAGTTGAATTTGCTGGAATTGGTCCAATAGCTCTTTCTCCGTATGCTAAATTGGCTGGAATTACAAGCTTTCGCTTTCCTCCAACCTTCATACCTACCAATCCTTTATCCCAACCTGCGATCACCTGCCCTGCTCCAAGATCAAAATCAAATGGAGTACCTCGTGTATATGAGCTATCAAAAACTGTACCGTCAATTAATGTTCCTTTATAATTTACAACAACGTGTTTACCTGCCACAGCTTCTGTCCCTGTGCCAACAGTTAAATCTTGCACAAGTAATTCTGGTGCTTGTTGTACACCTGTGTCTGAAATATTCATATTAAGATTATTTAATGATAATGTTGATGACTTTGAGAAAAGTCCTAGTGAGCCAAACACCACAAACCCTGTAATAACTACAAGTGTGGTAGTAACTGCTATAGCTTCATTTTTTGAAAGTTTTTTCATACACTATATTCTACACTTACATTAATTATTTTGCAAAAGGTTAAAAATTGGAATGGAATTCATCCTTCAAAATTTTTACTTACGCATCATGTAATATAGACATTTTAATATGTGAAAATATCTAGATATATCACCTTTGTACTAATTATGACTATTTATAAATACTATTACATGATGCAGAAAAAGTTGTCGACTGAATAAAGACAGGTTCTTTACTATCTGTTATACTGTTCTGTGTACTTACACTCATATAGAAGGAATGTACAACTTTTTTATAAATAAAAACTTAGAAGGATAAATGGAAAAAAACCCACGACCAGTTACAATCGAACACTTAACTGATGATGAAAAATTATCAATTATAAATAAAGAATTGAAAGAAGGTTTTTGTTATATTCATAATTACGATAGATCAGTTACTTTTTTTGGATCCGCACGCTCACAAAGTGATGATCCTTTTTATCAAAAAGCTGAACGACTAGCTGGGAAGGTTGCTAAGGAATTACCAAACTATGTCGTTGTGACAGGTGGAGGGCCTGGAATTATGGAAGCTGCGAATAAAGGCGCGTTTGAAGCAGGAGGTAAATCTATTGGTTTTACAATTAAACTTCCTCACGAACAAAAGGATAACAAATACCTTACAGGCAAAGTTGATTTCAATTTTTTCTTCTCAAGAAAAACAATGATGTCATTTGCGGCTGAGGCTTATGTGTTTTTCCCTGGAGGGTTTGGTACATTTGATGAACTTTTTGAAGTTCTTACATTAGTTCAAACTGGAAAAATCGAAAGAGTCCCTATAATTTTAGTGGGAGAAGAATTCTGGAAACCACTAGATGATTTAATTAAAACAGAAATGCTTAATCATCATAAAACAGTGGAAATTGAAGATACTCTTCTTTACACTATTACAGATAATGAGGAAGCAATTTTTGATATGATTAAGAATGCACCGATTAGAAAATAAGGGTAGAATTAGGAATTAAGAATTAGGAATTAAGATAAAAAAAACACAGGAGCATGAAAGCTTCTGTGTTTTTGAATGTGGAAGAATGCAGTTAATAAACCACTAATTCGACATGAAGATTTTTGGAGCAATTTCTTGTCCGACATGGTTTCGAACGATCTCAAGATCGATATCACCATTAATCAGGTGGTAGACTGTTCGATCCTTCAATACAGGAATTACAGTATCAAAAATTCCACCCTCTTTATAATAATTTCCGAGTCTTTTTTCGATTACAGCATCTTCAGCGTCGTCGTTTCTTCCTTCTCGACTTGCACGATCTTTCAAGCGATCCTCACAAGTCTTTTTATCTCCATGAATATGAATTGTATGAATTTCTGCTTCAGGATTTTTTTCCAAAAACATAGAAATAAATTTTTCAGCCTGTATTGCTGTTCGTGGAGCGTCAATAAAGTAATGTGTATCTTCTGAATTTTTAAAATCCTCGACGATTGCATCAAAAATTAAATCGTCGTTAACAAGCACTCCGCTATTTGCGTGTTTTTCTGCATTTTCACGACACCAGTCGCCTGTTACAAAAATTTTAACATCATGAGCGCCTTTAATCACTCTTCCAACACCATAACCCTTTCCAATACCAGACGGACCAGCAATAAATCCAAATTTTTTATTGTTCATTTTGTATCCTTCTTTTTAAATTATAAATGCAAACTTTTCTTGAATAAAGATTAACACGTAGAATAAGATTATGGCAACTGTTCAAAAGAAGCAAGAGTGTTGTATAATACGCACATATTCAATTTTAAATAGACTCTTTCAGTTGTCATTCCTGCGGAGGTGAGCTTGGGACGGGACCCAAGCGCAAGACTTTGAGCATTTTGTATTCAAAAAGCGAAAAGTGTACAGTGCCTGTAAGGCAGGAATCCAGTCTGAAAAATTCGAATTCAAACTTGGATCCCCGCTGATTACAGCGAGGATGACACAAATACAATAAATATATTTATTGTATTGAGTCTATTTATTAATTTTACTTTTTACATTTTTAATTTGAAACATGGCCAAAATCAAAGACATTCACGCACGAGAAATTCTTGACTCAAGAGGTAATCCAACAGTCGAGGTAGATTTAACATTAACAGACGGTTCGTTTGGACGAGCTGCAGTACCATCAGGTGCATCGACAGGTAGCCACGAAGCACTAGAGCTTCGAGATGGTGATAAGAAAAGATACGGAGGAAACGGAGTTTTAAAAGCTGTTACAAACGTAAACATCTTTTTAAGTAAACAACTAAAAGGTAAAGAGTGGAATCAAAAATCAATTGATGAAAAAATGATTGAGCTCGATGGTACAGAAACAAAATCAAAACTTGGAGCAAATGCAATTTTAGGCGTTTCAATGGCCTTTGCACATGCACAAGCAAAATCTGAAAAGAAACCTTTGTATAAATATTTTGCACAAATTGCAAAGACAGGAAAACCGATGTCATTACCTCTTCCAATGATGAATATTTTGAATGGTGGAAAACATGCAGAAAACTCAACAGACTTGCAGGAATTTATGGTGATGCCTGTGGGAGCAAAGACTTGGTCACAAGCTTTGCAAATGGGAGCTGAAGTATTTCATTCATTAAAGAAAATTCTAAAGAAAAAAGGTTTAGCAACAACAGTTGGAGATGAGGGTGGTTATGCACCTTCACTTCCGTCAAACGAAGGCGCTTTGGAAGTTATTATAGAGGCGATACAAAGTGCAGGTTACAAGCCGGGTAAGGATATTGCTATTGCAATTGACGGTGCTGCAACAGAACTTTATAAAGATGGGAAATATGATTTAGAAAGAGAAGGTAAAACTCTTACGAATGAAGAGCTTGTTGCTTTTTATAGCGTATGGATAAAGAAATATCCTATAGTTTCAATTGAAGATGGATTTTCTGAAGATGATTGGAGTGGCTGGAAACTTATGACAAAAGTAAATGGAAAGAAAGTTCAAATCGTTGGAGATGACCTGTTTGTAACAAATGTAAAAAGACTTCAAACTGGAATCACAGAAAAATCTGCAAA
>CAZGFB010000004.1:0-24488 GCA_964525175.1 uncultured Candidatus Saccharibacteria bacterium
GTCTAAAACAGGCCTATGTACCTTTCATAGAAAATACCACTTTGGGTATTTTGCCAAAACATATTTGGAAAGATGCGACGGTTGATGAATTTGCTTTCAGTCAATTCAATATTGAACCAATTGGTTCTGGCCCATATAAGATTTCAAAAGTTACAAGAAATGCATCAGGAATTCCTGAAAGTATCACTCTTGAATCTTTCAATCATTACGCCCTTGGCACACCACACATAAATTCAATTAAGTTTAATTTTTATCAAAACGAAAAGACTCTTGTTGATGCATATAGGGCTGGAGATTTTCAAACATTTCACTCTGTATCTGGGCAAACAGCAAAAACACTAGAAGATAACGGTGCACACATAGAGCGATATCCTCTTCCTCAAGTTTTCGCAATTTTCTTTAATCAAAATCATAATCCAATTTTTACACACAAAGAAGTACGTTTAGCCTTAAACAGTATCACAAATCGTGGAGTCATTTTAAATGAAACTCTCCAAAGTTTTGGGACTGAGGCTTTAAGTCCAATACCTCAAGGTTTGGCAAAAAGCACTTCTATCAACTCGGCAACAAGTCAATCTGGAGTGGATGATGCTAAAGCTATTTTAGAAAAAGCTGGATGGAAGAAAAATGCAGATGGAATCTATGAATTGAAAACAAAGGCCCTGGCCGGACAGGCAAAAACAGAAACACTTGCATTTACAATTTCAACAGGCAATTCACCTGAGCTAAAGCAATCTGCCGAAGCGATTAAAAAACAATGGGAGGTACTTGGTGCAAAAATTGATGTTCAAGTTTTTGAAATGACAGATCTAAACCAAACGGTAATTCGCCCACGCAAATACGATGCACTATTTTTTGGTGAAGTTGTTGGAAGAGAATTAGACCTTTATGCCTTTTGGCATTCATCACAACGTAATGACCCAGGGCTAAATATTTCAATGTACACAAATGCTAAAGTTGATAAATTACTCGAAGACTCAAGAACAACAAATGACGAAGCAAAGAGAGTTGTTATGTATCAACAAATAGAGAGAGAAATATTGAACGACATGCCAGCCGTATTTATGTATTCACCAGATTTTATTTACATCATACCAAAAGAAATTAAAGGATTTTCTATAGGAAAAATAGTTATCCCGAGTGATCGCTTTTCAGATGTAGAAAAGTGGTATATAGAAACAGACCATGTTTGGAAGGTGTTTCAATAGAACTCGACACCAATACACGAATGAACTCAGCGAATGACACGAATGGAATGCAATACGCTGCCGCTGTCATTCCTGCGAAGGCAGGAATCCAGTCTGAAAATGTATTTGTATTTAATTCAAGAATTAGAATTTCTGCCGACTAGATTCCTGCCTTCGCAGGAATGACAGTAAAGGAGAGCGAATTTGTAATTCCATTCGTGTCATTCGCACCTATTCGTGGATTGGTGTCGAGATTAAAAAATTAACAAAACATTACTAAATAAATATTACAAATAATAAAAAATATGACCGACACAAACCAACAAGGAACTCAAAGTGGAAACACAGGAGCTCAACAACAAAATAACAACAGACAACATCGCACACCATATCATGCGCGAATTAACTCTGTACCAGCTAAGCGTTTTAATGCTCCTGCACGAGCTCCATTCAATCCAATGAATAGAAACTCTGCACCTGCGCATACACCAAACCAATCCCCTCGCCCAAGCTTTATGCAAAGCATAACTCGACAACCAGCTCTTCAGACAAATCGTGTATCTTTACAAAACACAAATGTAAATCCTGCACAGCCACGTCGAAATCCAAATGGAGACCAATTAAATCAAAACCGACCTCAAAAGCCAATGATTAAAAATCCTGCGCAACGACCTCAAAGCAGAAAGCCTTCAAATTTTAGAAGTGCGCATGTGAAAATGCCAACAGCAAGACCAACTCACGGGCCAAAGCCAATGCCACGCCCTAAAGATAATATTCCTCCGATTGATGACAATGTTATTCGTATCATTCCTCTTGGTGGAGTGGAAGAGATCGGCCGAAACATGACAGCAATAGAAAACAAAGATGACATCATTATTATTGATGCAGGTTTTCAATTTAAAGACGACAGCACACCAGGTATCGACTATATTATTCCAAATACACAATATCTTGAAGAAAGACAAAGTAAAATTCGTGGAATACTTATCACTCACGCCCACCTCGACCATATTGGAGGAATTCCTTATGTAATGCCACGTATTGGAAACCCAACAATGTACACAAGAAATCTCACAGCTTTAATGATTCAAAAAAGGCAAGCTGAATTTCCTCATCTAGAGCCTCTTAATATAAAAATAGTTGAAAAAAATGACACTATTAAACTTGGGAATACAACCATAAAACTTTTTGGTGTGACTCATACAATTCCAGACTCAATGGGTATCGCAATTGAAACTCCTTGGGGATCAATCGTTACACCCGGTGACTTTAAGCTAGAGCATGTAGATGGTGTACCAACAGCTCGTGAAGAAGCAGAATACAAAATGTTTGAAAATCACAAAAGTCTTTTACTTATGGCCGACTCAACAAACATTGAGAACCCAGGTTTTTCAACACCTGAATCACTCGTACACGAAAACCTAGAGAAAATAATTCGCGAAATTAAGGGTCGTCTAATCATTGGAACTTTTGCATCTCAATTCCAACGAACAATGAAGATTATTCAAATCGCAGAATCTCTTGGTAAGAAAATTGTTATTGAAGGCCGAGCAATGAAAGAAAATATCGAAATAGCTCAAATCGCAGGAATGCTAACAATCAAAAAAGACACAATTATAAACGGACAGGATCTTGATCAATATCCACCCGACAGAATTGTGGTACTTGCCACAGGAGCTCAAGGAGATGAATTCGCAGCTTTAATGCGTATGGCAACAAAGACTCATAAATATTTTAGACTTACCGACAGAGATACTGTACTATTTTCTTCTTCAATTATTCCAGGTAACGAAAAAGCTGTTGCGAAACTTAAAGACAATATTGCAAGACAAGGTGCAAAAATAATTCACTACCGAACTTCAGAAGTCTTTATTCACTCCACAGGTCATGCAAACCGTGGGGAGATTGAATGGCTGCATAAAAAAATCAAAGCAAAATATTTTATACCAGTTCACGGAAGTCACTACAATGTTAGACTTCACGCAGACCTTGCTGAATCTTTAGGTATGGCAAAAGAAAATATTGCTGTGGCCGACGACTGTTCAATTGTTGAAATTACAAACGGAGAAAAAATTAGTATCAGAAAAGAAAAAGCCGGAGAAGGTTTAGTGGCTGTGGATGGTTTCTCGATTGGAAACGTTCAAGAAGCTGTTATTCGTGACCGTCAAACACTTTCAGAAGATGGTATCTTTGTTGTGGTTGCAAGTGTGAACACAACAACGGGTAAAATTAAAAAATCACCAGATATTATTTCTAGAGGTTTTGTGTACTTACGAGAATCTCAGGATCTACTTCGCCAAGCAAGATTCATCATTAAAAAAACTGTAGAAGACGCAGTAGAAGGTCAGCATCCAATCGATTTTGATTATGCAAAAGACCAAGTCGCTGATGCTGTGGGCAAATTCTTATTCCAACAAACAGCCAAAAGACCGATTGTGATTCCGGTAATACTAGGAGTCTAGCATTTAGGCTCTAGGCTCTAGCTTTCCCTTCTGTCATTCCCACGAGCGGGTTGAAATTGGGATGGGACCCAATTTCAAAGACGGAGCGCGACGGCGCGAGGCGGGGTCGAGAGATTTTTCAGTAGAAAAATACTCGTGACTCCAGTCCTGAATTTGTTTAGAATTTAACTCTTTGGAATTTAGTAATTGTTTCGGATTTCGTGCTTCGGATTTCGTGCTTTTCAACATACAAATAACATATATAATGATAGGATTAATATAAAATCTAATAACAAACGCCTTGTACAAACTACTTCTAAAATCCAAAAAATTTAATGTTCTAACTTACATTTATTTAGCAACGTTGTTTTTGTCATTTCACTATTACCTAACAACATACATAAACTCATCCTTCTTACAGCAGTTTGTTGGTGATAAAAATGTTGGACTCATCTACACAATAAGTGGAGCCTTGAGCATTTTCTTCTTTCTTTTATCTAGCCACGTTCTTGAAAAATATGGTAGCTATAAGATGATGATCTGGATATCATGTATTGATATTGCACTTATATTTTTACTCGTTATGTCGAGAGATGTATTTTGGGTAGTTACAATATTTACACTTCATAACTCAATAAATCCACTTATCCTTTTAAACCTAGACAATTTTCTTGAAAGCTCAACTCGAAACAAAGACGTTGGTCAAATTAGAGGAATATTTCTCACGGTTATGAGCCTGATCGGTGTTATATCACCCATTATTGTCGGGTCTATACTTGTTGAAGGTAATTACAGTGTCTTATACATAATCTCTGCCCTTGCACTACTACCCCTTCTATATATTGTAATACGTTACTTTAAGAAAATTAAAGATAATAATTTTCACCATATTCATATTTCAGGTGGAATTCAAACTCTTTTAAAAGATAAAAATATAAAAAATATTTACCTATCAAATCTTTTTTTACAAATATTTTATTCTTGGATTGTAATTTATGCACCCTTATATTTACACGAAAAGATTGGTTTCGATTGGCAACAGCTAGGTTTAATGATCAGTATCGCCCTTCTTCCTTTTGTTCTTCTGGAAATACCAGTAGGAAGACTTGCGGATAAAAAACTTGGTGAAAAAGAATTGTTAATAACAGGTTTTGTAATTACATCTCTGAGTCTTTTTGCAATGTCTTCTATTACAACTGCTGATTTTTTAATCTGGACAGCGATTCTTTTTGTATCTAGAATTGGTGCAAGTCTCATGGAAGTAACTACTGAAAGTTATTTCTTTAAACGCATAAATCCATCCAACCAAAATTTAATTGGAACCTTTCGTACCACAGGCCCTCTGGGGTATATCGTAGGCCCTATCATAGGAAGTTTTTTACTTATTCTTGTAGACTATAGATATATTTTTGCATCACTGGGAGTAATAATGCTCTTTGGTATCAAATTTGCTCTTTCTATTAAAGACACTCGATAGTTATAAATTTTCCTTAAAGATAACGTCAACTACTTTTGGTGACACAGAAGTCAAATCTAAGTACGGAGGTATTATTATATTATCTTTAGTTATTGCAATTTTTGCATCACCAACCCTTGCATCTTTTACATCAACAAAAGCTCTTAGATCTTTTGCTTCAAAACTATTTATATCACTATTATTCCCTGTAATGGTTACTTTTATACTTGTCGGCAAACTTTTAGAAACAATTAAATTTTCTGGTACATACCGAAACTCTATCGGTATTTCATATTCTTGATTTATGACACCTGTTTGATAACTAAATACAAACCATAGGAAAAAAGCTATGCCCACAGAAGCAATTTTTGAGCCAGCATTTTTCTTAGCAAAATAATGCCAAAAACCATTATGAAGTTCTGAGGGTTCAGCTTCCTTTAAAAATCTATGCAGTGCATTTGCCAAATCTTCTGGAGCATTCATTTTTGTTAATTTTCCCGCTAATGAAACCGACACTTCCCCACGCTCTTCAGAAATGACTATAGCAATAGAATCTGTGCGTTCTGTTATACCCGCAGCTGCTCGATGCCTTGTCCCCAGTCTCGCAAATTCTGAAAATTCTTTAGCGAGTGGCAAGTGCAAACCAAAAGATTTTATAACAGTGCCTTCCACAAGAACCGCCCCATCATGCCCTGGTGAAGTCGGGTCAAAAATACTTAAAATAAGAGGGAAAGAAATTTTTCCTTCTAACGGAAATCCGCCCTCCAATAAATCATCTAGAGGGTATTCTCCTGGAATAACAATTATTCCACCAATTCTCTTCTTTGCCATTTCGAAAGATGATCTTACTATTGTTTGAACATTATCATCAGGCACAAGAACCTTTGAAAATTTCATCCTCCTTCCAGAAGCAAACCATTTGAAAAATTTTCTAATTTCAGGCTGAAACACAAGGACAAAAATCGCAACAAAAAATGTTAGGAGCGGTTGAAATAATTGACGAGTTAAACCAAGATTAAATGTTCGAGCAATAAAATCAAGACCGAAAAGTAAAAGAATAGATCCAAAAACAAAAAACGACCGAGTCTGTTTAACAAAAATTATAATCAAATACACACAAACAGAAACAATAAGAACATCCATAAGATCTTTAAATCCAAATACACCAAAAGCATGAGGTAATGAGCTCATTCCATAAAAACTATTCGCAAGTGTATTTGTGTTAAATTCCATAATTATTTAATATTTAAAACCTTTCTAATTTCTTCCTTATCAGTATCAGCATAAACCACCCCATCAATTATTACAGTGGGTGCCAAAGTCTGACCAGAGAGTTTTTTCATTTCTTCAAAATATTCTTTGTTATCTCTTGTTTTTCTTTCTTCAAAATTTATTTTATTTTTTCTTAAAAAATCAAGTAGCTCCTCGCACCAAAAGCAATTTGTTTTCGTATACACAATAGTACTCATAAAATTCATTGTACTGCCATGAACCAATTAGAGCAAGAGTGAGATAAAAAAAGACTCCACAACGCGAATTGTAGAGTCTGATAGACTATCTGCGATTGAAAAATGCAAGAATTTCTTTACGCCTCCTGATTATTTCGTGAAGAGCCTTAATCTCATCCGCAAACATTGCTATTTCATCAGGATCAGTTATCGGTTTATCCCTGTCCTTCTTCGTAAGTTTTCGAATCTTACCTCTCTCATCGAGAGGAAAAACAATTATGCCGTCGCAAGAAGCTTCTTGGCTAATCATCTTAATGCATTCAGGCATGATGCACAAACTGTAAGTTTTAACCTTTGCTCTTTTATCATCCACCAAGATTCTAGGGTCCCTGTCATCTAGATGAATATTATTTAAGAAGCTTTCGCCGAGTTGCTCCTTAATTTTGCGCTCAAGAGTCTGTTTATGTGTCTCTTGCCATCTAAGTTTTCCATGAGCCGACACTTGACGTGCTCCAGCCCAAGGCATTTCCGTCCACCCTTTTTCATAGTCAATTTTTCCACGTTGTCGAAGAACAACACCAAATCGACCATCTGGCATCCTAGTGATGAATACGATTCCAGCAGATTTCTCCTTTTTTGATTTTTTTTGTTTTTCAGGCATAAAAATACCCTTTCTAACTTTGAATTTTATATGTACACTAGGAGTATCCCAGTTCCGCTCGAAGAATATCACAAATATTTTCACAATCAATATTTTTACCAATAACCACACAAAGAAAAAGACCTTGCAAACGAGTTGCAAGATCTAGACATGTACTTAATTGGGTCAATCCCATTTGAATTCCAAAGCCTGTCGGACGACTTCTTTTTCATCGGGAAACATCGCGACAACATCTGTGTAAATCACCCCTATGGCCTTGTCATAATCACGAAGGTTTTGGATTTTCGTCACACCTTCCAGATCAACAAAGACTGGCCCTCCCGTCGAAGGATGCCACCGAATTAAATCAAGAATCTTGCGATCAACAAACATCGCAAAGGTGTATTTTTCACCCGTATCATCACCGTAGAAACGCTGACAGGGATTAGAGGCAGTGAGTGCCACTTGGTTCGAAATCTCCGACCCAAGTTCCTCTTCAATTTCTCGTGACAGTGCATACTCAGGGCTTTCATCGTCATTTACTCTTCCGGCAGCGGTGAGCTGACACCCATAAGGGAAACTCTTATCCCCCCAATCCTTCTCGTGATTTTGATGACTTCGACGCTGAAGAACAGCAACGAGTTTTTCTTCCTTTGTGCGAGTTATAATCAACAATCCAACCTTTTTCACTTTTTCATTGGCCATTTTGACCTCCTTTTCTATTTTGTTTATATTTGTGCAAAACTAGGCGGATCCCAGTTCTAAAATTAGATTAACACGAAAAAATATAAAGTCAAATTATGAATGCTATAAATATTCCAACTGTTCAAAATTTGTAATTGTACAATTTACTACATTATAATGTAGTAAAAAACCAATAGTATCATAGACAATACTATTGGTTAGTTTGTTTCATCTAGAACACTTAGAACATATACAACATTTAGAACGTGCATGAGGGCTATGCTTTCGTGCACTCGATGCACATAAACATCGGGATTTCCTTTCTGGCATTGTCCTCGATATTTTTCTTTGGGCCTTTTTGACTTTCTTTATGAGAAATCCATTCTTCGAGTCTTGTAATAGCAAATCCGTTTTTTGCTAAAGATTTTACATATACCTGTAAAGGTCGGTGGAATGAGTATGTTTTTTTGCTATTTTTATTTCCAGGGTTCATAAGAATAGGAATTTCTATTTCGCTCATATAACGAGCAATTTTTCTGTATTGAATTTTTTCTTTTTCTTCATAATACCAATCACTATTTTGAGGAATTCGAAACGCCGGATGATTCATAACCAAAACTAATCTTCCTCCATTTTTAATTTTTTTATTCACTTCCCCCACTACCGCATCCAAATTTTTCATGTTCTGAATCGCAAGAACAATTGTCGCCGTATCAAAATCTTCTTCTTTTATTTTAGAAAGATCATCTGCAGAAGCAACCACATAAGAAACATCACTAGATTTTTTTTCTGCAATTTCAATAAGCTCTTTCCCAATATCTACTCCAATAACTTTTGCTCCTTTTTCTGCAAATGCGCGGGAAAAGACTCCCGTACCACAACCCACATCTAAAATCTTCACACCTTTTTTTGGCGCAACAATTCTAAGCAAATTCGGTAATATCACTTTTTGTTGATAACTATCCGCGTCTTCCACTGTATTATCATACCAATCAGAAACCTTTCCCCACGAAGTATTTTTATTTTCCATTTTCACAGTATAACATGCTATACTGTGAAAATGGAAAATTTCAAAGAATTAGTAAAAGAATATGTGGGTATAGAGTTAAATGACAAGCAAATTGAGCAATTTTCTACTCTTGCAAACTTTTTACTCGAAACAAATAAATCAATAAACCTTACAGCAATTCGAGATTTGGAAGGTGTTTATATGAAGCATTTTCTAGACTCACTCACCCTACTTAAAGCAATCCCAGAAAATGCAAAAAACTTAGTTGATATTGGCTCTGGCGCCGGCTTTCCAGGCCTCCCTATCGCCATAGCTCGCCCTGATATACAAGTGACGATGGTTGAATCTATTGGAAAAAAAGTCTATTTCATCGAACGATGTATTGAACTCCTTAATCTTCCAAATGCAAACGTAATAAACGAACGGGCAGAAAAATTATCTCAAACAAAAAAATATAATGAAAAATTTGATATAGCTACAGCTCGTGCTGTAACAGCCTTACCAGAACTGATAAATCTTTGCATTCCCTTCCTAAACGAGAGCGGTGTCATGATTGCTATGAAAAGTGAAAATAAAGAAGAGCTAGAAATGGCTGAAAGAGTTTTGATTGGAGAAAAATTAGAAATTAAGGAAATTATTCCTATCAGTATCCCAGAATTAAATCCTAGACAATTAATTGTTTTGGGTAGAATTATGAATTAGGAATTATGAATTAAGAATTAGGAATAAAATTCTTCTGTCATCCTCGCTGTAATCAGCGGGGATCCATGTTTGTTTTCAATTTTGAATTTAGTATTTTGGATTTGTTTCGGATTTCGTGCTTCGAATTTCGGATTTTATCGACTGGATTCCCGACTCCGCGGGAATGACATAGGAAGAAGTTACTTGTTATGTGTTATGTGTTAAAATATAGGTATGCAAAGGCCATCTTTACATCCACAAGAGGAAGAAAGGCTAAATATCATAAAGTCCCTAAATATCCTAGATACTAAGCCCGAAGAACGTTTTGACAAGATTACCAAAATGGCAACCAGCAAACTTCACGCACCAATTTCAACAATCACAATAATAGACAAAGACAGAGAATGGTTTAAATCTTTTAAGGGGATCACAACAAATCAAGCTCCTCGAAATGTATCTTTTTGCGGACACACTCTACTTTCACACGATGTTCTCATTGTTGAAGACACCTTTAAAGACAAAAGATTCATTGGCAACCCTCAAGTTAAAGCTAATCACCCTATTCGATTCTATGCAGGTATAAATTTGTATCACAAGCCAAGCGGTTTACCCGTTGGTGTATTTTGTATAAAGGATTACAAACCAAGGACCTTGACCAAGGAAGAATTAGATTTATTTAAGGAATTAGCAAAAGAATCTGAATATGAAATAAACAAAGAGAAGACTCTGCATTCTCACCATGATAAATAGTTGGTAGTGAGTAGTGAGTAGTCCGTAGTCCGTAGTCCGTAGTAAAATACCCGTATTGTCATTCCCGACCTGATCGGGAATCCATCTGAATAATTCTAATCAATTCAAAAGAGCGATTTTCCTTCCGAAAATCACTCTTTTGTTATATGTTACTTGTTATCTGTCATAAGTTAATTCGAGCTTGAAAAAACTCATTTTTCTAGTATGATGTGCTAATCATTGCGGGATCGTATAATGGTAGTACACGTCCCTCTGGAGGACGCTATCTTGGTTCGAGTCCAAGTCCCGCAGCAAAATAAAATCCGCCAGCCTTGGCGATATTTTTTTTGCTGCGGGACAGGAAAGCAGAGTACTGTTTTCCGTTTGGACTCGAAAGCCACAGCATGTCGTGAATACTTGGAACGACGGCGAGGCGGGGTCGCGAGTACTTAGTAGAATTTGAGCGAAGCGAAAAATTATACTTAGTAACTCGTGACCGAGTTCCAAGCCAAACCCCTTTCAAATCCAAAAATACGGCTCTATATATACATTTTTACATACAATACTTGACGTGATACTTGCAATATGCTATAATACAAAAAGACTCAAACTACCAACCAACTACCACTATGTACATTCCAAATTGTATTCGTAATATCAGCGACACACTCGGTCTCCTCCTCGTTTTGGCGGTAATCGTTGCGGTGGCATGCTTCGTTGCATACGCATTAGCCCCACTATCACCAATCGTTACACTTCTGTTCGTCATCGGCGGAACAGCTCTGTCATTTCAAAGCAATTCCACCGCAACTCTGGCAATCACCGGCCTCGCCCTATATGTGGCGTCATGGTTTATATTGTCTAGATTCGGCGAAACTGTATCGATTCTGACCTGCGCATGCGGGATTCTGATCTGGTTTTGGGCAGTTATACTCACAATACCACCAATCTTCAACCCCAAACCATCCCCCACCAAGTGAACCTATAGAAGTTCACAAAAAATATCACCTCCGGCACCCCCAAAGTGCCGGAGATTTTTTATGTATAAAACTTAAATTTCTTTCCCTATACACAACATATCCCCCATTTCTCCCTTGCAAATCAAGAAATAAAGCGTAGTGTTGTAAACATATGAATGTAATTTTTGTGTTTACAAAAATTCAACAGGCAAAAAGATTTCAAGTCTAGTAGCTACATAGACGTACCATAATTTAACTTATAATAAATTAAACATAGGCATGGACCAACTTACAAACACAATCATAAGTAACCTTCCACCATATGCCCAAGCTATACTAGTTATACTGCTTGCAATTTCATTCTTAGGAGGTGTAATTTCAGCAATTAAAATATTTTTTGATTATTTTTTTTCTAAAGTTGAATTGGTTGTAAAAATCACAGAATCATATGCCAATATGAGTGAAAAAGGAAACTTATACCTTTTTAATATCTCAATTGTAAATGTAGGTAGAAAAAATTTTTACCCTCTCACATGGACAGCTAAAATTAAGCATTTGGGAGAAGATGTATATATTAATACCGAATTAATGCCTGCACGCTATGCTGAAATGTATATAAAAAATATTAAGGATAACGATCAATCCAGAAAACGCTTAAAAACAGAAAACATAAAGTATATTCAATCAAACCCGGTTATTGAATCTGAAAAACTAATCAATGGTTACTTATTTTTGACCGCCCAAGATTACAACGAAGACAAAAATATAGACTCAATTATAATTGAAATTACTGATTTCAAAAGCATACAAAGACAAATTTTGATTGATTATAAAAAATTAAAACCGGGAGATTTATTTCATGATGATTCCATTTGGGATAATTTGGTGTAACTCCGGAGGTTGAACCTCCCCATCCTCCCTCTTTTAATATATAATACCCTCATGATTACATTAATCTTCGAAGCGCACGGAACAACATTTGATAATGAAGCTCACCTAGCTTCGGGGCATAATGATATTCCCCTTTCACCTCTCGGTGAACAACAATCAAAAGAAATGGGAGAAAGATACAAAGACGATAACTTTGATGCTATTTTCTGTTCGGATTTGCAACGTGCATACAAAAGTGCAGAAATTGGTTTTGGAAATAAATGGCAAATAGTTAAAGATGTCCGACTTCGCGAGTGTGACTATGGCGATCTCACACAGCACCCAAGCGAAGAAGTCGACGAAGAGAAACCAAAACGACTTCATACACCATTTCCAAACGGAGAAAGTTATGACCAAACAAAAATTCGAATAATCTCCGGAGGACCGACCTCCCCCAAACTAGTAGTACATAGACAATACTATTGGGTTTTTTACCTCTACAAAAATTCACGTCCCCTGTCTCTCACCCCTTATCTTTGGTAAGATGTAGACATGTTGAAAAAATTAACAAACGAAGACCTAGGCTATGATTATTTTTTTGAACATAATCGTATTCAATTACAATTAGAAAAATATTCTGTAGCTAGAGTTATTACTGAACACAGAGGAGTCTATAGAGTAAAAAACTCAGATGGAGAGTATTCGGCAAGAGTAACAGGAAGGCAAATGCTTGGTCGTATATCAAGAGAGAATTTTCCTGCTGTGGGCGACTGGGTTGCAATTACTGAGTTAAATAAAGAACAAGCAATAATCTACAAAATACTACCCAGAAGAACAATTGTACAAAGGAAATCAATCGATAGAGGCCATATTCAAATTATTGCAACAAATGTTGATGTTGCATTTATTGTTGAATCAATCGGTAGAGACTACAACCTGAATCGTTTTGAAAGATATTTTTCTATAGCCAATAGCGGTGGAGTTAAACCTGTAGTCATATTAAATAAAATAGATTTAATATCAAAAGAAGAGCTAGAATTAAAACTAACTGAAATTTTAAAAAGGTTTAAGGATGTTGATATTATTACAACGAGTATCATAAACGATAATGGTTTAAACAATTTAGAAAATTACATCACTAGCAAAAACACATACTGCTTTCTAGGTTCATCCGGAGTTGGTAAATCCTCTTTAATTAATAAATTACTTAACAAAAGTATTATTAAAACTGGCGAGGTTGGCATTCATAACCATAGGGGAAAACACGTCACAACAAGCAGAGAAATGTATTTTCTGGAAAATGGAGGTATTGTAATAGATAACCCAGGAATACGAGAAGTAGGCGTGGTAAGCACACATTCTGCGATTGATGATATTTTCGATGAAATAACTGAATTGGCTAAAAAATGTAAGTATGTAGATTGCACTCACGTGCATGAGCCAGATTGTGAAGTGTTGTTAGCGTTGAAATCTGGAGAGTTAGATATGGACAAATATTCAAATTATATAAATTTGAAAAAGGAAGCCGAGTACAATAACATGTCTGAACTTGAAAAAAAAGAAAAAGAACAAAAGTTTGGTAAATTCATTAAAACAGCAAAAAAATCATTCAGGAAGAAGAATTATTAACAATCTGCGGAGGTTCAACTTACCCCAAAAGGACAGCATAAGTATTCCCCTAATCATGTTATTATAGATATATGAAAAAGATCCATGTATACATTGTTATTACTTCCATTATCATTCTTGGAATCGTAGGTTTCGTGTTGAATGGTAAATACGCAAGACCTCTCGCCGATGACGCTGTGAGAGTTTGCAAAAAAGCCAATATGCCGTATTTAAACTCTAAACTTTCTGTAAACGATAGAGTGAAGGATCTGATGAGTAGAATGACAGAAGAGGAGAAGATTGGCCAAATGATTTTAATTGAAAAGAATAGTATCAGCAACCTTAGTGATATAAAAGATTACAAGATTGGTGCTTTGCTTAGTGGAGGAGGTGCGGGGCCAAAAGAAGACACTCCCCTTGCTTGGCTAAAAATGATCAATGAATTTCAATCTGAAGCAGAAAAAACTTGTCTGGGTATTCCTCTTCTTTACGGCATAGATGCTGTGCACGGACATGGCAATGTTTTAGGAGCAACTATATTTCCTCATTCAATTGGTCTTGGTGCAACACGCGACGAAGATTTAGTAAGAAGAGTTGCAAAAGCAACAGCTGAAGAAATGTCGGCAACGGGAATTTATTGGAGTTATTCTCCAAACCTCGATACAGCAAAGGACATTCGCTGGGGAAAAACTTACGAGACTTTTGGATCGGACACAGAGAATGTCTCAAAGCTAGGTCTGGCATATTTACAAGGTCTTCAGGATTCTTCCGAAAAATATTTCAAAGTTTTATCAAATCCAAAACATTTTGTTGGAGGCGGTAGTATGGAGTATGGAACTTCGAGAAATAAAAACTTTAAAATTGAAGAAGGCAACATAACTTTGAGCGAGGAAGATTTGCGTAAAATTCACATCGCTCCATTTGTCACATCAATAAATGGCGGAGCAAAAACTATAATGGTAAGCACTGGAAGCTGGCAAGGTAAATTAAATACCGCAAATCATTATTTGCTTACAGATATACTAAAAAAAGAATTTAAATTTGACGGCTTCATTGTTTCAGATTGGTATGGTGTATATTCAATTTCTTCGAGTAAATATGATTCCACAGTAACCGCAATTAATGCAGGTGTTGATATGATGATGTCTCCATTTGAATATAAGGGCTTTATTTCTGATATGCAAAAAGCGCTGGTGAGTGGCGACATAAAAAAAGAAAGATTAAATGATGCTGTGGCACGAATTTTAAAAGTAAAATTTGAGACAGGCTTGTTTGACCGACCGAAAGCAACAGTGGAAGGACTGTCAGTTATAGGAAATAACGAACATCGAATGGTTGCAAGAGAAGCAGTGCGAAAATCTCAGGTCCTTTTGAAAAATGAAAGCTCTGCATTGCCGATACCTATTTCAGTGGCTAAAATTATTGTATCAGGCCCTTCTGCAAACAACCTTGGTCGCCAAGCTGGGGGTTGGACAACAGAGTGGCAAGGAATAGATGGTAATTTTGGAATTAAAGGCACCACAGTACTCGAAGGAATAAAAAGTACTGTTTCAAAAGATACCGAAGTTTTATTTAATGCAAAGGGAGATTTTTCGAAAAATAATGAGCTAGCTGATATTGGAATTGCTGTTGTTGGAGAAAAACCTTATGCAGAGGGATGGGGAGATAAAAATGATTTGAGATTAAGTAAAGAAGATTTGCAAGTGATAGCAAAAACAAAAGAAAAAAGTAAAAAAGTTGTTGTTGTCATAATCTCAGGTAGGCCACTTGATATCACCTTAAACTCTAAAGATTGGGATGCTATTGTCGCCTCTTGGTTGCCAGGTAGCGAAGGCACTGGTGTTGCTGATGTCTTGTTTGGCCTTTACCCTTTTACAGGAGTGTTGCCTTTGAAGTGGGATATTTAAAAAGTGAATTTTTAGATGCCTAACCCCTCATATTGATACACATTTCGCGACCGTGAGCTTAGGTGAGTACCTAAGCGCAAGAGCGGAGGACGACAGTCCGAGCTGGGGTCGCATAAATTTTCAGCAGAAAATTATAAGTGACAAATGTGTATCAATATTTACTCTTCCCATTTCCCCACTCTTCCATTACAATACAAATATGAAAAATATTATTATATCAATAATTATAGCTTTATTATTAGCATCGGGGCTTTGGTATTTAGTAAAAAATAGCTCAAGTCAAAATCCGCCCTCAATTGACCAAAATCAATTAAGTGATCCTCCAAACTTTTCTACTGAAAACTTAGGAGGACAAGCAAACGTGGCAAGCACAGGAACATTAGCAATTAACAATAATCCCTCTACCGAAAACTTAGGAGGGCAAAGAAAATCTATGAACGCAATTTTACACACAAGCATGGGTGATATTACAATTAAACTTAACCCAGAAACCACACCAAACACTGTGGCTAATTTTACAAAATTAGCACAGAGTGGTTTTTATGACGGCACAAAATTTCATCGAGTAATCAAAGGCTTTATGAACCAAGGAGGAGATCCGTTGAGTAAAGACGACTCACAGATGGCTCGCTGGGGCACAGGAGGCCCAGGCTATCAGTTTGCAGACGAGATCACACAAAGTAACAACAACGGTGTTGGGAGCATATCAATGGCAAACGCAGGCCCAAACACAAACGGAAGCCAGTTCTTCATCAACGTCGCAGACAACTCTTTCTTGAATACAAAACACACAGTTTTTGGAAATGTGACAGATGGTATGGATGTTGTGACTGCGATAAACAATACCAAAACAGAAACAAACGACCGCCCAGTGGAAGCGGTAGTAATCAAGTCAATTACGATTCAATAGAATATTATTTGCTTGCTTGTGTTGCTTTTCTTCCACAATTGTGATATATTCTAGTTGTGCCTGTGGGCGAAAGCCCCGTTCAGCTAAGGTATTCCTAAGCTGAAGGCAGGCATAACAAAGAACCCGCTAAATAGCGGATTTTTTGTTACCTATTATTCATCTTCAATACCGTCTGTAAATAATCTTTGATTTCCATTCTTAATTTTTGAATATGGCATAACACTCCAAAAAGTAATATTTCCATCTCCAACTCTTCTTAATATGGTTTTTATCTTAATTTTTCTTTCACCAATTATTGCAATCAAACCCCAATACTCAACATTTTTCAACGATACTGATCCGTCTCTTGATGATTTCTTTCCAATCGGTGTTAAGATTTTTCTGTATTCTTGAATTGTTCCTGATTTTCGGATAACTTCCAAACCGAGAGGTAAAAGACTAAATTTAAATAATTGTTCTTTTCTATTTCTTTCTCTTCGAGCAGAAAATTGAAGGTGATGAAATCCATCAGAATTCAAAATAATTTCTGTTTTAAAATATGGATTATAAATCTTAGAATATTGAGAATAAACCTGTCGAGCTTTCTCTTTTTTAATATCAAAATTATTTAAATCATTTTCCATATAACAATATTAAACCATTTATCATCAATTCTGTATAGTTATTCCCCCCCCCGCTATACTATCTTTGCTAAGTTTAGAATATTTTTTATATAAATATATAATTTCAAATATTAAAAAACACCTCAGTTTCACTAAGGTGTTGAAATTCATAACTTAATCCCCATACTTCAGTTCTCCACCGAGAATCAAACTGAGTTGGAATTTATCTTGCTTTATTGTATGTGCAAGCCGAACTACTTCAGCTAAGACGAGCCGACGTTTATCCAACAATGTCTCGATTGATTCCGCAAATCGGTACCAAAACCTCTTTGGTGAGAGACCTGTGAATTTGAAGAATTCCGCATTAAGCACTGCTGGCAAAACCTCGACCGAAGTCGGTATGAGGCGATGCTGGTGTTTATGAATATTGACATCTTCGTAAGTGACGTCACTTCGGACTTCAATGGTCATCCATTCACCTTGTCTGCTTAAACACCAAAGTCTTTGAATTAAGCGAATGGGATTTTCCTTTTCAACATCATCTTTTGCGTAGAAATATTTGTAAGTTGAAATCCTCTCATCCTCAGGTGGAAAGATTCCCCGCTGACTCAGATGTGGTTGGTTTCCAATATTATAACGACACAGTGAGTGCCTACCGAAGTCATCCCATAAAATGCCGACGTCCGCTATCGTCTGCAGGGTCAAACTATTCAAATGAGGTTTGATTCTATCGGCTAGTGTTTGGATATATTGAATCCATTCTTCTTTTGTCAGTGCTGGTTGGCGTGCCACCATAAACGCAGGTAGTGTTGTTTGCATTTTTTTGTTTTTTTGTTCTGTTTCCGGCGTACCGTAGCAGAGTGTTTGTACAGAATACAGATTTTGACGTCTGTAAGTTCACCCAGAATTAGGTGTTCCTACCAGGGAATACCACAATATCAAAAATTGTAAAACAGAATTTATAATCCACACCTTTAACACACGTAATTAATCTTGATATAATCTACATATATGGAAAAAATTAAAGTAGAAAATCATATGTTCACAGGAGGGTTTTGGTGTGTCGCTTGGCTATTTACAATTGGTTTTTTGAAACTAAGTGTAGGTAAAGCCATATTAGCCATATTGCTATGGCCTTATTATTTAGGTGTTGCTTTATCATTAATTTAATACTATGGATAAAATAATTGTTCAACAAGATTCTTTAGGTGCGCTTTGGTGTATTGGTTGGTTGTTTACTATTGGATATCTCAAGCTAAATTTTTGGCGTGGAGTTCTCGCAATAATCATTTGGCCATATTATTTAGGAGCCAAATTCTATAAACTTCACTAGAGTTTTTATCTTTGAGTAAAATTAACAGGTTCTACTGCATTACTTATTGGAGGTGAATTTAATATGGTACTACTACCATAAAGCTGTTCGTATGCGTTTGCACTAGCTAAAGCTTTTGAATACGCGAGTTCGTTCGCCCAAACATTTACTGGGTATTCCCATTGTGCAAACTGCGGATCCATTACTGAATTTTCTGAAGAAAAAGAGCGGGGATTATTCTTGTCCACCCAATAAAGTATTTCATGTATTCCAATTGCAGGATTTGAATCCCAAGCACCCTCAAGAGGTGCAGGCAAAGAAGCAAGGGTTTGTTCTGGTTTTGTAAAACTTTCTACCGGCAAACGAGCGAGAGCATTTTCCATAGCCTTATGCCAAATAGGTGCAAGTATAAACGAAGCCACCTTCTTCTCCATTGGTGTATTGTTGTTATTCCCAGCCCAAGTGCCCACCACAACTGATGGTGTGTAGCCTATAACCCAAACATCTCTATAATCATTTGTTGTCCCTGTTTTATCAGCTACATCCCTGCCGTTAAAATACAAAGGTGACTCTGCCCCAAAGGCAGGTGCGCGTGCTGTATTATCCGAAAGAACATCATTGATTGTTCTTGCCACTTCTTTATCAAGCACTTGCTCTGCTTCCCCTTTATACGACTCTAAAATACTTCCATCACGACTTCGCACAGAAAGAATTGGTGTAGTTTCATATTTAGCTCCATCATTTGCAAAAGCTCCATACGCCCCCGTCATTTCAAGCAGGGTCACTTCCCCACCTCCGAGCACCAAAGAGAGTCCGTATCTTTTTTTATCTTCCAGAGTTGTGATACCTAAAGATCGAGCGGTGTTAAGGGTTTCATCCATCCCTGCAAGATAAAGTGTTTTAACACCAATGACATTTATAGACTGAGCGAGAGCATCCCTCATCGACATCGGCCCTCGATATTTTTCATCATAATTTTCTGGCGAGTAGCAAGGATATTCACTTGTTAAATTCCAAGGCGCGCAAGCTGTAGAAAATTGAGTTTTAAGATCAAATAATATTGTTTCCGGAGTATAACCCTTTTTAAAAGCGGTAGCATACGCAATAGGTTTAAATGTGGAGCCAGGCTGACGAAGTGAAGTTGCAACGTTTACTTGCCCATCCACAGAATCATCAAAATAATTTCGAGAGCCGACCATCGCAAGCACTTGCCCGCTTTTTGGGTCTATAGCCACAAGAGCGGAATTTGAAGCATTAAATTTTTTTTCATTATTTATCGCCCCCTCTTTTATAATTTTTTCACTTTCTCTTTGTAAATTCCAATCGAGAGTTGTGACTACTTGCAGACCAGTATTGTAAACTTTTTCTTTTCCATATTTTTTTTCAAGTTCATTCAAAACATAAAACGCAAAATGAGGTGCTTTTATATTTTCTGCATTTCGAGTTGCAAACACAACTTTTTCTGCTGTTGCATTTTTATACTCATCGCCCGATATCATATTTAGTTTTTTCATCTTACTCAACACAACATCATGTCTTTGTGCAAGTAAAGAAATGTTTGAACCCCAAGGTGATAAATACGTTGGTGCCTTCGGAAGAGAAGCAATGTAGGCGGACTCGGAAAGTGTTAGATCTTTAGCAGATTTATTAAAATATACTCTACTTGCTTCCT
The DNA here is from genome assembly GCA_964525175.1 of uncultured Candidatus Saccharibacteria bacterium. Taxonomy (GTDB): domain Bacteria; phylum Patescibacteriota; class Minisyncoccia; order Phycocordibacterales; family CAIZIN01; genus CAIZIN01. Next base: position 20,116 of record CAZGFB010000004.1, read on the forward strand.
CCACACCATACACAGTTCCACCATAAGGAGTTTCATTTAAATATGTTTCGAGGATTTCATTTTTTGAAAATTGTTTTTCTATACGTATTGCAAGCACCCACTCCTTCAATTTTCTCATTATGCTTTTATCTGATGTGAGAAGCGTATTTTTTACTACTTGCTGAGTAATAGTCGAACCACCCTGATTAAATGAAGCATTTTCAATATTATTCAAAACAGATCTTAAAATTGAAAAAAGTCTAATTCCATTGTGTTTATAAAACGTATCGTCTTCTATTGCGATTGTAGCCTTAATTACAAAAGGTGAAATATCTGCTAAAGAAACAGAGGTGCGTTGCATCGAACCTTTTGTATCATACAAAAGTACCTTTCCACTTCGATCAAATATTTTTGTAGACTCAGCAATATGTCGATTTTGTAACGTTCCAAAGTCTGGAATATTTGCATTTATCGCCCAAACAATATTACTGACAAAGAATAACGAAACTATCAGTAAGACTCCAGCGACCGCAACAAATAACTCACGCCAAGCCCCGTGGAATAATTTACTAATTTTAGAACAAGCCACAGAAATGTAACCCCGCAAAAAAAGCATAGCTTGAGGAAGTATTCGAAATATTTTGGAAACTATATTTTTCATGGTAAATGGAGTTAACTAATTTCATACAATATAATTATATATATAGATTGTGACGTTACGATGAAGAAAAGGTTACAGAGCTTTGAATTAGAGCCGTTTTTGATATAATCACATTTATGAAATACTTTGCGATTATAGAAATGCCAAAAGGTGAAACCCGACGCATTCACCTCTCTTACAATAAAAGTGAAGGCTTTATTGACCTCGGACCAATTAAGGAACAAATTCCGGTAAATGACGGAGTGATGCCTGTCCACTATGGATATATTGAAAATACTTTAAATTCGGAGGACGACGACAATGTGGATGTATTAATTTTTTCATCACTAAATTACAAAACAGGTGATAAGGTTGAAATAGAAATTATTGGTATGTTAAACAGAAAAGATGGCGATCACAAAGTAATAGCTACTGATACTTCCATTTCAATCAATGATTTTTCTGAGGTTCCAAAAGATGAGCAGAAACTAATTCTAGATTATTTTGGATACAAGTCTGAAATTATTTCAATCGATGAAAAAGCAAAAGCTTTTGAATATATAGAAAAAAGCCTTATTAATTAATCATAAATTTATAGCCAAACAAAAACTATTCTCTTATTCGTACGAATAAGAGAATGGTTTTTTTAGTTATATGTTATGTGTTATTTGTTATAAGTTATTCAGTTGTTTCTTCCCCTCCTCCCAATAGCTTGGATTATTTTGTACCGTTTTCATCCAATACCACCATTCAACTCCCCAAAAATATGCTCGTGAAGCTCCGATCTTTTTTGCAAATGCAATATTTTTTTTCATTTGATCCAAACTAGATGTTTGTTCCTGAATACCTATCTCTGTATTTGCTGGTGTACCATCAGTAAACCAGGGCTCTGCTTGGAGCTCGGAAATAAAGAAATTATTATAATTTTTACCCCAAAGATCAGCCCGCAAACTATATACAGACGCTGGTACCCAGCCATAATTCCAAATAAACCCGCTGTTTGTTCTCACAACTCTATACAAAGTTACACCCAAAATATCTCCCATACTAGAAGCTTTCTGCCAAGTGGAAAGCTCTCCACTGTCGGTCATAATCACTTTATGTTTTGGATCAAGCGAAGAAACAAGTTCCACCTCACCCATAACAGACGATTCATCAAAAACTCCACACTCTCCAAATTCAAATTTTATAAAAGGCTCATTTTCCACCTGCCAATATTCAAGAGCAGGATAATCCTTATATCTTTTAACTGTTGCTTCAATGTAGGAAAGTAATTCTTTCTTTTTTTCAGTTGTAGGTGTTGTCTTTATCCATTCTGGAATATAGCACTCGGGCCAACGTGGAACCTTTTGTCCAATCGCCAAGACAACCTTTGTATCATGGCGCTCGGCTTCCTTCATATAATAGTCAATTGCAGAAAAAGAATATGAACCCCTATCAATCTCAACCCTACTCCAAGGTACCGTAAGCCGAATATATTTTGGTTTTAAATCTGTAAGAATTTCATTGAATGCCTTTTTAGAATCTAGACCCAACGACTCTGCATATTCAGGACTATAGCTTACACCAAACTCCACTTGATATTGCTTACTAGAAAATATCCAAAGCACAGCATAAACCACAACAACTAGTATCACCAAAATAATTATTGATCTTTTCAGAAATTTTTTCATTATAAATTTATTGTAAAAGTATTAAACCTATTATCATAAATAAAATAGCTACGCTCTCAATCACCAACTCTCTTTTTTTAAATTTTTCAGAAAAAATAGATGGCCTTAATTTTGTTAAAAGATATATGAAAATAAACATTAAAGCATACTGTATTCCTGCGAGCCCATTTACCACGGTAACACTTCCAACAGATATAGCGTATTGAATTAGTACAACAGCTGTAATACCAATAACTTTATCCCAAAATACGATTTTTGCGGTACCTTCTTTTATTTTGTCTTTACCTTTATTTGAAATAGCTTTCAAAACTCCTGGCACAAGTAATGCAAATATTGCAACGAGCCCAACCATCCCTTTAGTCCACACAAGCCCAGTAAAAAATGGAGTTAGTCCATAAACTAATTTTGCAGAAACGTGAGAAAGAGCATACAAAATTCCAGCCACAAACGCCCAAGTAAAACCTTTATGAAAACCAGTATGTTTTTTATTTCTTTCAACAGAAAGCAACATACTTGCAATCACTAAAAATCCAAGGCCGATTTTAACCGAAAGCCCCAAGCTCTCACCCAAGATTGAAGATGAGAAAAAATATGTCGCCAAAGCCACCACAGCACCAATAAAAGGAGTTACATGACTTGCCTCTCCATATTCCAAGGCTGTAAACATCGCCCACATAGCGAAACCAAATGTTAGACCCGAAAAGACAGACCACCAAAATCCAACGGTACTTATTGGTGCACAAAACGGCAAAGCAAAAAATGCTAAGAAAAAGAAAACAGTTGAATAAAAAGCATATACCGAAGGTTTCTTTACAGATCTAGTCAAAATCGATTTATCCAAAATAGCCACAACTGCTAAAAGTGTGTAGCCAGCAAAAGCAAAAAATAATGAAGTTAATATCATATTGTATGTATGTTTTCAATTTCCTCTTTCTCTCCTTTTAATAAAAGACTTTCTATGTGATACGTGCCTCGCTTTGGTGCATTGATATAACTGTCCATCACCATTTCCGCAAATCTTCCTTCTTCAAGATAGTCTACAAGCCACTGGTTCGCATACTCCGGCTCACCTTGGTCGATACCAGCTTCAATATTTTGAAGCCACTCTCTGTTGCGAACTTCTTGTGAGCCGAGTGGTGGTGCAATAATTATCGGTAGCCCAAGCCCAACATAAAACGAAAGCTCACTTGGCTTTGTCCAAAGAATATCTGTCTCAATTATTGTTTCGTTAAATTTTCTAAAGTACGTAAACTTATTTGAATCGTATACTATTTTTATTAAACCTTTTTCAAAAGACTCTCTCAAACTTTCTTTCGCATTAATAATTTTTGTATATTTATCAAACAAAGCTTTGGATGTTCCAACAACCAAATTTAATTTTATACCGCCGTGCTCAATAACATTTTTCAAAGATATTAAAATCTTCTCCCCAATCTCGGCCTGTGCCCCTGCTCCACCCACAGCAAATGTTAGCTCGACTGGTAAACTTGGAATTTCTTTATTTATATCAAAATTATCAACCAAAAGAGCTTCATATTTTTGCCTGTAAACACCCTTCGGGTCAAGCTTCACGATTCTCCTATAGGCATTTTCTTTTGCAATCGAAAGACTTTCTTCACTACCCAACATTTCGAGAGGTAATGGAAAACCTGTAGTAATAATTTTTTCTTCTTTCACGCCGTAAAGCATAAGCCTTTCTTTCACTCTGTGATTTGGAGCTAAATATATTATCCTACTTTTTTCAGGGTAAAGTGCCACCCATGCTCTTGAAACATCTGTATCTGTGCAAAGACAATATATCTCACCTTGATAGCCGTGTTCTTCAGCAAAAATAGCTGGCATGAAAAAAGATGTTAGCAAAGGCAAAGGCTTCTTATTCAAAACCTCAATCAAATGTTTGCCTAATCCTTTTTTTATCATTCTGTGAATTTGCTTTACTTGAAGAGTTGGAGCGGAAAGATCACGCTTTGGATAAAAAACAGGAACACGCTGAAAATAGTCCATGACACTAAACATCAATGTTCCTAAATATGGAACGCTTCGCATTTTAGAAACCCATTCATATATTTTTCTTGTATCTT
>CAZGFB010000005.1:0-6617 GCA_964525175.1 uncultured Candidatus Saccharibacteria bacterium
AAGACTGGAGACTGACGAGTCGAGGTGTGTTCAGAAGATTTTTTACCAGAAAAATATTTGTGAATCCAGTCTGATAATCTGTTTAGAATTTTGAGCTTTAAATTTTGTGCTTGTTTCGGATTTCGTGCTTCGAATTTCGGATTTTACCGCCTGTTGTTTCTGCTCCTGTGGGAATGACAGGCGGTACCGGTTGTGCTAATATAGTAAGTATTATGACCCCAAAATCATCGAAAACACGTTTCGTGTATTTTATTATATTCTTTCTTGTTTTTCTTGCTGTTACACCATTTATTCTTCTCTATTCCTTTGGCTACAACTGGACACAAAATTTTTCACTTCTTAAAACTGGAGGAGTTTATGTTTATTCTAGTGAAACAGGAGCAGAGCTTTATGTAAATGGTAAACTTGATGATTCTACAAGTATTTTTCAGCATGGACTTTTGGTTAAGTCTTTGAGACCTGATACATATGATATTAAAGTAGTTAAAGACGGTTATATAGATTGGAAAAAAAATATTGAAGTAAAAGGGGAGAGGGTTTCGGAAGCTTATCCGTTTCTTATTCCAAAACAAATCACAGCCACGTCGGTGCCTTCACAAATTCCAAAATCTGCGACAGCGTCTACTACATTAATTGCAAACCCTAAGTATAAAGACTATTTGGCGCTTTTTGCAACAACAACCCTGGTCGGGCAAGCAAAAACTCTTATTGCTACAAAAATAATTACGGCAACTTCTTCAAAGGCCACAACCACATATCCAAGTATAGAAGACAAAAAATTAGTAATTGAAAAAATAGGATCAGATTTGAAAGCTTCTTGGAAAGGAACAATTTCTGATACTCCTTTTTATTTTTGTATAAATAAAGATGAATGCGTTAAAGATTTTATTGTATACAGTGCACAAAATATTGGAACCTTCAATTTCTATCCAAGTAGAAACGATGTGATTATTGTTGTGGTGGATTCAAAAATAATTGTAACTGAACTTGATAAAAGAACACCTCAAAATATTGTCGAATTGTATCAATCTCCTACACAAAGTGCTTTAGATTTTCGAGTGCTAGATAATGAAACAATTATAATAAAGGAAGGTAAAAAACTTATTAAATTAAGCTTGGTATATGTCAAACAATAATACAGAAAAAAACGAAGGACACATTCATCCGATACCTCAAATGATTCGGGATATTTATGAAATATTTAGAACGATTGGGTATGATATTGCTTTTGGTCCTGAGCTAGAAACAGAATATTATAACTTCGATGCTTTAAATATGCCTGCTGACCATTCATCTAGGGATATGCAGGACACCTTTTGGCTAAAACAAGATCCAAATAATCCAAATCTTGAAAAGTTACTTATGCGCACTCAAACTAGCCCTGTACAGATAAGGTATATGGAAAGTCATAAACCGCCACTTAAGGTTATTATGCCTGGTCGGGTATATAGAAACGAATCGACTGATGCAACTCACGAAGCGAACTTTTTTCAGCTCGAAGGTCTTTGTGTAGGAAAAGATATCACAATGAAAGATTTGAAAGGTTTACTTGAGTATTTTTTTGAAAAGTTTTTTGGAGAAGAGATACAAGTACGTTTCAGACCTAGTTTTTTCCCATTCGTGGAACCTGGAGTAGAAGTTGATGTTTTCACAAGAGGAAAATGGATGGAAGTGATGGGTGCTGGAATGGTGCATCCAAAAGTTCTTTCGGGAGTAGGAATTGACCCTGAAGAATTTCGAGGATTTGCTTTCGGCCTTGGACTCGATAGGTTTGCAATGATTAAATACGGAATCCCAGATGTTCGAATGATTTATCAGCCAGATTTACGCATTTTCAATCAATTTTAGGTCTTCTCCAGTATTGTCATTCCCGCGGAGGCGGGAATCCAGTCTGAAAATGCAGACTTGGATCCCCGGGAGTACCCGAGGATGACAAAAGGAGGTATGTGGTAAAAATTAAAAATTATAAAATTAAAAATTATGCTCGTAAGTAAACGTTGGCTTCAAGATTTCATAGTTGAGAAATTACCCGAGACAGACAAACTTGTGGAAGGGATTATTATGCATGCCTTCGAAGTGGAAAGTGTTGAAAAAATTGGAGATGATGAAGCTATAGATATTAAAGTTTTGCCAGACAGAAATCATTATGCGCTTTCACACCGAGGTGTAGCAAAAGAAATTTGTGCGATTTTTAATCTTACATTTAAAGATATCGTTCCTAAAAAAGAATTTCCTATTTCAAATAAACTTGAGGTAAAGATTGAGGACGAAAAATTATGTAGAAGATATATTGGAGCCTATATTGCAAATATAAAAATGGGAGAGTCACCGGCGTGGCTAAAGGAAAGATTGGAAACGATTGGTCAAAAGTCCATCAACAATATTGTGGATATCACCAACTATGTAATGTATGGCCTAGGCCAGCCACTTCATGCTTTTGATGCAGATAGGCTCGCAGGAGGCATTACAGCTCGCGCGGGCAAGGTAGGGGAGGTTTTGAGCCTACTAGACGCCACAGGAGTGGAGGACAAGAAGAATCGAGTTATTGAGCTGGGACAGGGAGAATGTGTTATTGCAGATGATTCAGGGCCACTAGTGCTTGCCGGGATTAAAGGTGGAGTGAAAACGGCTATAAGCAATGAGACAAAAAATATTATTCTAGAAGCAGCAAATTTTGATCCTGTTATCACACGTAAATTTTCAAGTTTGTATAATTTGCGTAACGAAAGTTCGAAGCGTTTTGAAAATGAAATAACTCCAGATTACGCAATGGATGGTTTTCAAATGTGTATTGATTTAATTCTACAAATCACTGGCGGTGAGCTTGAGGGTGTGAAGGATGTATATCCAAAAGTTTTTGAAGAATTTAAAGTAAGTGTAAATGAGGTTGAAGTAGAAAGATTGCTTGGCGTAAATATTTCTGATTCCGATATTCAATCAATTTTAAAAAGACTTGGGTTTCCATTTGAAATTAAAGATGGTCGCTATGTTATCGCTGTTCCTTCAGGTCGTTTTGATATAAGAATTAAAGAAGACTTAATTGAAGAAATTGGAAGAATTTATGGATATGAACACATTGAAGCAAAACGACCAGAAATTGTGACAGAGCAAAAAACTAATAAAAGATTTATTGTTGAAAATATAATTCGAGAACATTTGGTAGCTTCAGGATTTTCTGAAATTTACACATATGTTTTCCAGCCGACTGGAGATATTGAGCTTTTGAATGCACTTGCCTCTGATAAATCATTTGCACGTAATACTATAAAAAATCAATTGAGTGAAGCTTTAGTTCAAAATTTGCGTTATGTAGATTTGTTAGGGCTTTCTAAAGTTAAAATATTTGAAATGGGCTCTGTGTTTTCAAAAGACGGCGAAGGCTTGAGATTGGCTTTAGCTGTTGGTTTCTCAAAGAAAATAAAAGGTGAGTCTCCTGAAAATGACATTCAAAAAGTATTTAATGAAATTTGCGAAGCTTTAAAGATCAGCTCCCCATCTGTCATTGCCGACCTGATCGGCAATCCATCCCCTGAGTCTCTACCAACTACAACCTACTCACTACAAACTAGTACCGAATTCGACCTCGAAAAAATGATCGAACTTGCTAGTGACGATTTAACTCTGCCCGTCTTCATAAACAGAGAAGTAAAAAAATACCAACCAATTTCACAGTATCCATTTTCAGTTCGTGATATTGCTGTTTGGACAGTGGGGGAAGGGAATGAAACTGAAATAGAAAATATAATAAAAAAATATGCAGGCGAGTTACTCAAAAGAGTTTCACTTTTTGATATTTTTTCAAAAGATGGAAAAACTTCGTATGCATATCGACTAGTGCTTCAATCTATGACAAAAACTCTTGAAGAGGCAGAAATAAATGAAATAATGAAAAATATCACCGATGAATTAAATGGAAGGGAGGGGTGGGAAGTTAGATAATAGTGAGTAGTTGGTAGTGGGTAGTTTGTAGAAAATACAAAAAATAAATTAAATAACACTATGCACATTATCCACGGCCGTGAGTAATGTGCATAGTGTTTGAATATAAAAAATACCCACTTTGCAAAGTTGCTAGGTGGGTATTTGAGACTATTTCTTTCAATGATTACTTTGACTCAACAGGGAAAAGGTTTTTTTCGCGCCAGACGATTTGTACATAGGCTCCGTTGAGGTGAAGAAACATAACGGCTCTTAAGTCATCTCGATCAATGGTGTGCTCAGGGACTAAAGTGAAGCTATTTTCACCCTGGAGACCAAAAGCTTCATAGACTTTATTGAAATCTTCAATGGTCTCGACCTTCCAGCCCGCATGTTCTGGTGCGTTTTCGGGGTAGATTAGCTCGATTTGTTCAGCGCCTTTTTTCAAAAACGCACAAATGTCATTTTGAAACACGCAGACAAATCCACGGCCTTTGGTTAGAAAGTCAACTTCAAAGTTAATATTGTTTGTATGTATTGCAATATGTTCAAGCTCGGCTTTCACACCTGAAGCATTTAAAACTGCAAAAAAGTCTGTAGCAAAAGATTGTTCAAGATATTTCATGGATTGTTTTTGTTGAGAAAGAACGGTATCTGCACCGACCTTTCAAGTTGTTGATTGGTGGTTGTTTTTAGTCGCAGATATTCAAACCATATCACAATTCAGGTCTCTGTCAATAGGAATTTTTATCTATAATTTGGTATAATAGTGAGTAATATTATGGTTTATCCTCCCGAATTTATGAAGGTAAATTGGGGCTAAACATAAAGGTTTAATGTAACTCAAATAACACGAATATACCTAAATATAGATAAATTCAGGAGGGCTAAAATAAAGAAGACCCCGAATGATTTTTAAAAGGAAAGAAAAACTCTGGAGAAATAAATAAATTACTAAGTAAACAATATATAAAATAAAAGTATGTCTGAAAAATCAAAGGGGCAAGTAAAAGCTAAAAAAGATACTTATGGAGCGGATTCTATTCAGGTCCTAGAGGGCCTAGAGCCGGTACGAAAGCGCCCAGGAATGTATATTGGAACAACTGGTCCAGACGGTTTTCACCACCTTATTACAGAAATTTTTGACAACTCTCGTGATGAAGCGATGGGTGGTTTTGCAAACCATATTGAAGTTGCGTTTCTTCCTGATAATCATATTCGTGTAGTGGATAACGGACGAGGTATTCCTGTTGGTATTCACGCAAAGACAAAAGTTTCAGCGCTTGAAACAATTATGACCACACTTCACGCCGGAGGAAAGTTTGGTGAAGGGGGAGGGTATAAAGTTTCTGGAGGTCTACACGGTGTGGGTGCTTCTGTGGTGAACGCGCTTTCGAGCTATACTCAAGTAATTGTGCACAAAGCAGATGAAGGTGTTTTCATGCAAGAATATTCTCGAGGTAAGAAAAAAGCAGCAGTAAAAAAAATCGATAAAACAAAAGAAAACGGAACTATTGTAATGTTCCAGCCAGATGAAGAAATTTTTGGAAAACAAAGTTTTGAATTCAGCAGAATAGTTGGGCATATGCGACAGCAAGCATATCTTGTGAAAGGTCTTCGTATTACAGTCGTGAACGCAATGGATTATAAAGGCAAGATTGATCTTGCTGATGTTTTCTACTTTAAAGACTTAGGTCTCGAGGTTCCTTCACAATCATTTTATTTTGAAGGAGGTTTGCTTTCTCTTGTTAAATTTTATAATCAACTTCAAAAGCCAATTCACAACAATGTTTTCTATGTTGAAAAATCCGCGGAAGGTGTGGAGTCTGTGGAAGTTTCTCTTCAGTATGTAGATGATATTTCATCTCGTATAATGTGTTTTGCAAACAATATTCACACACCAGAAGGAGGAACACATCTCACTGGTTTTAAAACAGCTCTAACTCGTATCGTAAATAATTATGCTCGAAAGGCAAATATAATTAAAGATGCTGACGATAACTTTACAGGTGATGACGTGCTTGAAGGTTTGACTGCTGTTGTTTCTGTGAAGCTTCGAGAAATTCAATTTGAAGGTCAAACAAAAGCTAAGCTTGGTTCGACTGAAGCACAGGGAGCTGTGGCATCTGTTTTTGGTGATGCTTTGAATATGTTCTTTGAAGAACATCCAGATGATGCAAAGTCTATTGTAAATAAATCCATACTTGCACTTCGTGCTAGAAAGGCAGCTAAAGCCGCAAAAGACTCTGTGTTAAGAAAAGGGGCTTTAGAAGGTATGACACTTCCTGGTAAGCTTGCAGACTGTCAGACTAAAGACGCTTCAGAATCTGAACTATTCATTGTGGAGGGAGATTCCGCTGGAGGTACAGCAAAGACTGGTCGCGAACGACGCTACCAAGCCATTCTTCCTTTGCGTGGAAAAATATTGAATGTGGAAAGAGCTCGACTTGATAAAATGTTAGGATCTGAACAGGTGAAAAATCTTGTTGTTGCACTTGGTACAGCAATTGGAGATACATTTGATATTGGTAAATTAAGATATCATAAAGTGATCATCGCAACCGATGCCGACGTGGACGGTGCGCACATTCGAACTCTTCTTCTTACTTTGTTCTTCCGATATTTCCGCCCGCTTGTGGATCTTGGACATATTTACATTGCACAGTCACCGCTATATAAAATTAAAAAAGGAAATAATA
>CAZGFB010000005.1:6627-23629 GCA_964525175.1 uncultured Candidatus Saccharibacteria bacterium
AAAGAAGGTTTGAATCCTGAAGAGGTGGAGCCTGTGGAAGACGGTGAGGCAGTTCCTGAAGAAGCTGAAGTTGTGGAGGAAGAAGAGAACGAAGGTTCAGGAAGAAATTCAAAAGTTAAAGCATCAAAGATTCATGTTCAACGATACAAAGGTCTTGGAGAAATGAATGCCGAAGAACTTTGGGAAACAACAATGGACCCAGCTCGCCGAATTCTAAAGCAGGTAACTGTGGAAGATGCAGCAGATGCAGATATTGTTTTCGATATGCTTATGGGTACGGATGTTCCAGCTCGTAAATCTTTCATTCAATCAAACGCGAAGTTGGCAAACTTGGACGTTTAGAAAGAGAATTATGAATTAAGAATTAGGAATTAAGAATAAATTCAAAAAGAGCCGGCCCCGAAGGGGCCGGCTCTTTTAACTACTCACTACCAACTACGCACTACAAACTAATCTAGTACACAAGTATGTCTTGTGACAATTTATTATTATTCTCCCTTGTTTCATTTACATTGTTATTTGTGTCTAGGCGGATTGTGAAAGTTTCTGTGCCTCTGTCATCTGGGGCCTCTAGGTCAACGGTGTATCTTCTGGTTTCTCCTGCAGAGAAAGAGTTTTGAACTGGAGATGTGTAGTCTTCATCTGATCCGGAAAGATCTACTGTAAATACAAATTGTCCAGTGTGTTCGTCGCCTCGGTTTTCTATTTCAAAACGTATTGCGGGTCGATCGTCTCTATCAACTGAATCTGATTCGAAGTAACGATTTGAACCATCTTCAATATATCCTTTTGAAATAATTCGAAGCATTAAATCTGATCTTGTTGTATTCCAGTAATCATAAGGAGGGATTAACCCCGTGCTATATCCTTGGCCAGAATTGAAAACCGTCATCACGGCAGTGTTATTTGTTTCAGATAATTCAGGAACCATTTGTGCTGGATCAACATTTATTGTAATCACATTATTTCCCGCGCTTGCAAGATTTTGCATTGAAAGAGTGTATTCAATAATTTCTCCGGGAGCCAAAGATGGTTGAACACCTGAAGGGAATACTTGGCTTGGGTATGTTGGAAGTATTGCTGTAAACGGCCATGGGCCTGTAGGGATATTTCCATCATTACCAATATCAAATCTTACAGAAACACTTTCGTATGAGCCAAAAGTTGTTTTTGGAATGAACACATTGTTTATTACAATACCCGTATCTTTTGTTTTGATGTATAAATCAGATTTTCGAATTACATTTGAAGTATTAACTGTTGGGTTTTTTGTTGGTGTATTTGTGTAAGTTGTTGAAGTGGCTTTTGTGTTTTGGGTAACTGTTTTTGATGTAGTTGCCAGAGTTGTTTCTGGATTTGTAACGCCTCGCATTGTGCCTGTGCGCACAGTCAATACAGTTTTACCAAGTGCTTGTCTTGTATTTTTTTCTGCATCATAAAAAGAAACATAGATGTATGAGTCTACAAAAGCATTTTCATTTTTTAATTGAGGTATGATTCTAAAAGAATTTGAGCTTAACGAGCTTGTGGCTGCGCAAAGCATATTAGTCTGCTTATTTCCTTCTATCAAAATCATTGATAAATCCTTGTTTGTACAATCAAATTTAAATTCATAAGCTCCTGCTGTTGTTTTGTTTGTGTGTTCAAATGTAACATCCACAGGTTCACCTGACTGAACTGAATTATTTGAAAGTGAGAGCACGATTTTCTCTTTTGGTGAGAATAGGGTAGAGCTAACACTTGAAAAAGCTGAGCCGATAGATGAGATTGCCTTAGGAACTATCTTTGTAATTCCGATAAGCGCAAAAACAACAAGAATAAGCATTCCTGCTACAAGAACCACTCTTAAGGCTCCGTCTGGTAGATTTGATTTCTTCATACTTCTATTGTACAACTTTTAAATACTTTGTCAATCTCGAACTACATTTATCTCCCGTAGCTTTGCCGAGGGGATAAATGTGGTGAGTGGAAAGGGGGTCGGGGAAAACTCTAGTTTTCCCCGTGGAGGAGAGCAGACGAAGTCGTTGAGAACCGAGAGGGTCTCAAAAAATGAAGATTCCTCGACTGTTTACTGCGAGGATCTTCATTTATTATTGACTAATGATAAAAACATAGGTACAATAAGGTTCATGTTAAATTCCTTAGAAAAGAAGTCTTTGTGGAAAACTCATAAGAAAGAGTTGATTATTTTGTTTCTCGGTATACTTTTTGGAACTTTTGTATTACTACTTGCCTTCGATGCTGTGCCTTTAGAGCTTCAATTTGGCCCAAATACGCCCGCTGAGCAGAAAACCCCAGTTGAAAGTAATTTAAAAGCCATTCTTCCAAATCATATTAAAATTTCAAAAATTGGAGTGGATGTTTCTATATCAAATCCAGAGAGTGATAATGTGGAAATTTTAGATGAATATTTAAAAAAAGGTTCTGTTCGATATCCTGGCTCAGGATCGCTCGCTGGAGGAAATATGTTTCTTTTTGCACACAGCACCGGCTTTAAGATTGTTCAAAATCAAGCTTATAAAGCTTTTAATGATTTGAAATCTTTATCCGCGGGCGACGTCATAACAATTAGTGGGGAAGATGGAAAAATTTACGTCTATAAAGTCTCTTCGGTGAAATTAGCGACCGATAAAGATGTTTTAGTGCGTTTTGATAAAACCGATCAAATGCTTACTCTCTCGACCTGCAACACTTTTGGGGAAAAGTCAGAAAGATACGTGGTTGAGGCGTATTTTGACTCTATCCAATAAAAACATTGACAGCTTAACACTTCTGGTGTATAATACAAATATGAAAACATTAACTAATAAGTTAAGTATTTTATCTGTCATTACTACTATTTTTGTAGCAGTTGCAATATTTTTTGTTGTACCTGTAACAAAAGTAAATGCTTACTATGATTTAGGTTTCGATTCAGGTTATGATTCATACTATTCGTATGATTCAGGCTATGGATACGATTCAGGTTACGGATCATATTACGACTCCGGTTATGGATACGATTCAGGTTATGGATCATATTATGACTCTGGATATGGATCTTACTACGATAATGATTGTTATGATTGCGGTACTATTTATTACGATCAATATTATCCTTACACAGATTATTATTATAATTATGATGATTGTTATGATTGTGTGTATGTTCCACCGTGTACAACTTGTGAACCAGTACAGCCTCCTGTTCAAAATTTAGTTGTTTCTTGTTCTGCTGATGATGGTAATATTGATACTGAAGAATCTGTGACTTGGTCTGCAAACGCTTCTGGAGGTTCTGGGTCATATTCATATTCTTGGAGTGGAACAGATAATCTTTCGGGTAGTGGTAGGCAAGTAACAAAACGCTATTATTCAGATGGTTCAAAAAATGCTCACGTTACTGTGACATCAGGTGGAAGATCAGCTTCTGCTAATTGTGGAACGGTGTATGTGCAAGAGGAGCGCAATTATGACAACTTAAATGTTTCTTGTACTGTAAACAATAGTAATATAAATGTAGGACAAACAGCTGTTTGGAATTCTTCTGTCAATGGTGGTAATGGAAATTATCGATATTCATGGAGTGGAACAGATGGTCTGTATGGAAATAGTTCTTCTATTTCAAAAGCCTTCAATACTATTGGAACAAAATATGCAAATTTGACAGTGACTTCGGATGGGCAGAGCAGATCTGTAAATTGTCCAACGACGGTTGTTTCAGGTCTTATATACCCAAATCAAGGAACACCAGCATCTCTTTCATCTGTTTATCTAAACCAAGTTCCTTACACAGGAATTGGTGATAATCCAAAATTCATAGCATTTATTCTTGGTCTGTTTATGTTTAGTGCACTAGGTGCATACATGATCGTTTCAAGAAAAGCTAAAATTGAAAGAAAGAATAAAATTCTAGATTTCAAACATCAGAATATGGCTAGAAAATTTAAAATTTAAAGTTAATACAAAATGAGCCGGGACCTTTGGTCCCGGCTCATTTTGCATTCATTCTATTTCAAATTTCTGCCCTTTATTTCCTCAACAAGCATTTTCAAAAGCTCCTCAGCTGTCGGTGTTCCAACTTTTCCTTTGTCTCTACTTTCCAAGGTAACAACCCCCGCTTCCATATCTTTATCTCCAATAATCACTGTGTAGGGGATTAAGTCGACTTTTGCAGATCGAACTTTTTTTCCAAAGCCCTCGTCTGAAATATCACACTCAACTCTAATATCTTCAGCTCGAAGCAATGTTGCAAGTTTCTTTGCTTCTTCAACATGATTTTCTCGGACGGGAATAATTTTCACTTGTACTGGTGCAAGCCAAGTAGGAAAGGCGCCTGCAAAGTGTTCAATAATAATTCCTAGAAATCTTTCAAGTGATCCAGAGATGGCTCGGTGAATAACAACAGGTCTTTCTTTTTCACCTTTTTCGTTTGTAAACGCAAGATCAAATCTTTCAGGAAGGTTGAAGTCGCATTGAATTGTAGCAAGTTGCCATTCTCTTCCTAAAGCATCTTTAAACATAAAGTCTAGTTTTGGTCCGTAGAATGCCGCCTCACCTTTAACTGGTTTGTAATTTAAATTATTTTCTTTAGCAGCCTCTTCAAGTGCTGTTTCTGCTTTTTCCCAAACATCATCGGATCCTAGGTAAACACTTTTATCATCACCTCGCAAAGAAAGTCGCACCCAGTAGTCATTCATTAATCCTACGGTTGTATAAAATTCTTTAATGATGCCTACGATGGTTGAAACCTCTTCACCGATTTGTGATGCTCGACAGAATAAATGTCCGTCATCTTGTGTGATAGCGCGTACTCTTGTGAGGCCTGCAAGTTGCCCTGTCTTTTCATCGCGGTAAACTGTTGCGGGTTCAAAATATCGCACAGGCATATCTCGGTAAGAAAATTGATTGTCAGCAAAAATTTGCATATGGTGCGGGCAGTTCATTGGCTTCATAATGAAACTTTCTTCTTTACCTTGTACACGGAAAAGTTCATCACCAAATTTCGCAGCATGGCCTGATGTTATATAAAGTTCTTCCTTGGCAATATGTGGAGTCCAAACTCTGTCATATCCTTTTTGTTTATGTAATTCCCAAAGATAATCTTCAACAGCTTTTCGCACAGCCATACCTTTTGGTTGAAGAAGTGGAAGTCCTGCTCCAATAAGGTGAGATGATGTGAAAAGTTTTAATTCTTTTCCTAACTTTTTATGATCTCTTTTCTTTGCTTCTTCCACAGTCCATTCATACTTTTCAAGTTCTTCTTTTGTATCAAATGCTAGTCCGTAAATACGTGTAAGCATTTTATTTTCTTCGTTGCCTCTCCAATATGCTCCAGCGATTCTAGCAATTTTGAATGAATCAGCTTTAATTTCTGAAGATGGGTTTTCTGAGTGACCCCCACGACACAAGTCGAAGAAACCTGTCGATAGCTTGTAGTCATTAGTTTTTAGGTTTTCAATACTGAAATCAAAATCTTTTGGTCCGGAATAGTAGATTGTTATCTTTTCACCTTTCTCTGCAATTTCATTTATAAGTTCAAGCTTGTATTCATTGCCAGCAAAAATTTTCTCAGCTTCATCTTTAGAAATTTCAAGATGTTTAAAACCTTCCCAAGTAGGCAAAAGTTTTTTCATCACCTTTTCAATCTTCACCAAATCCTCCTCCTTCGGCGCATTTGATTTTTTGCCCGAATTCAAGTCTGCGTCGTCTGCGTCCAGTCTGCGTCCGTCTGCGTCGATTTTGTAATCAAAATCGAAATCATAGTAAAAGCCATTATCAATAGCAGGGCCTAAAGTAGGTTTTGCCTCCGGATAAAGCTCCTTTACACCCGCAGCCAAAAGGTGGGCGAGAGTATGTCGTTTATAAGCAAGTATTTCCTCTGGGGTATTTACTTGTTTCTCCTCTGTCGAATCTATTTGTATATTATCTGAATTCATACATTTGATAATACCAATTTCCCCCCATTTGCGCAAAGGCTTTTATGCGTGATTTAAATAATGGCTAATATCTCTTTGCTGAACAATAACTCCAAATGGGGAATACATAAAATTCATATAAATATCACACGTAAGTAAAAAGCGCGACCGCGACTTTTACTTACGTGTGAAGTTTGATTTAAAACAAATATTAATGGAGTTATAAAAGGTTTGGGTGCGAAAAAAAAGTAAAGGCGTATAATATATGTGTTATGAAAGTTGTTAGAAAAACAACTAAGGGTGATATCTCAAGAACTATTTTAACCTCAATTAAAATTGCAGGATTTATTAGCGCCGCGTTAGTGGCTCCAAATGTTTTATCTGCATTCGAAAAACTCGGAATATCAATTGATAGTATAAGTTCGATTACTCGAGCAAAAAATCGTTTGATTAAAGAGGGGTACTTAGAGCGAAATGATGATGGCTATTTGCGTCTGTCTGAAAAAGGGGAAAAGAAGCTAGAAAAACTCATTCTTTCAAATTATGAGTTAAGAGTACCTAGGGTTTGGGATAAAAAATGGAGAGTTATAATTTTTGATATTCCTGAGTATAGGAAAAATTTACGAGACAAACTTAGGAAGACTTTAGTTTATATTGGTTTTTGTAAAATTCAAAATAGTGTTTGGGTTTTTCCATACGATTGTGAAGATCTTCTAATTCTTTTAAAAGCAGATTTTAAAATTGGTAGAGATGTTCTGTATCTTGTTGTTGATAAACTAGAAGGGGACGAAGATTTTAAAGAAGCTTTCGGCTTATAATTTATTAAATAATAAAACTGGTAGCATTTATTGGTATTTATAACACGTAAGTAAAAAGCGCGGTCGCGTTTTTTACTTACGTGTTTTATGTTGAATAATTTGTGATGTTTGGAGTTATGAGGAAGGGATTGAGGGCCTGAAAGGTCGCTTGGAAAATCATTTTTGACAAGGGTGGCAGGGGGGGGGCTATAATTAGGGGTATGGAAAAATTACCAAACAGATTACCACACGAGACGTATAGAGATAAATTAGCAAAGAATCTAAATACGATTAGGGATGCGGGTCCAGAGTCTGAAGATCCAAAGTCTAAAATTACTAGAGCTGAGGCGAAGGGGTATTTGGGGGCGAAGAAGGAAAGTGGAGAATACAAGAAAAGAAAAAAAATTCATTCTGAGGAAAGGCAAATTGATATTCATCTAAAAGAAAATAATGAAAAGCGTGAAGATTTTATAGCGAAGATTAAAAGCGAACACGAGAAAATGAAAGAAGATTCGTTGGTTGGTCATATTTTTAAAAAAATTACACTTAGATTGCCAGAACCTTATCATGGCGAATTCGGTTCTTTTGATATAAATCAAAGAGATATTGATTTAGAAATAAGCCAAAATCCGTATTATGGAATAGCGATTGGTGCTGAAGGCTCACCAGAAGATTTGTTGGATTTAATGAAAAATAAAAATATAATACCTGAAATTTTTCAAGGAATTTTGTATCTCACATCTTATTTTACCAAAAAAGAGATCGATTGTGCCGAAGAAGGTCTTCATGTAGGGTTTGATTCCCCGCCTATTTTAGAAAAAGGGAAAAGATATGCATTCGTATATTCTGAATCCATAAATACTTGGAAAATACAGGAGTGGGGCGGAAACGGATATATATCTTCCGTTCGATTTAAAGAAGAATTGCAACCGCTAGAAAATGTTATTGAAAAAGTTGGAAAGCTTAGGGGAGTTTCGTTTAAATGGAAAAGTGACGGAACTTCACCGAGAGAGATTGGAGTGATTGCTGAGGAGGTAGCCGAAGTATTTCCAGAATTAGTATTTTTGGATAGAGAAGGAAAACCGCTTGGAGTGCATTATGATAAATTTGTAGCGGTGCTGATTGAGGCAGTGAAAGATTTAGATAAAAGATTGAAAGATTTGGAAAATAAATAGAAATAATAAAAACTCCCCGCGCCGTAGGCGCGGGGAGTTTTGGGTTTGGAATACGGACTTGGATCCAAGAATATTTTTCTACTGAAAAATTTCCTGGCCACACCTCGGCTCGTCAGCCTCCGGTCTTGCGCTTGGGTCCCACCCCAAGCTCACCCGGGATTACCCGAGGATGACAATGCGGATGCGAGACTGGATTCCGGACCGAGTCCGGAATGACAACACTACAATTCAGCATGGATCCTCGAATTCGCAAGGGTGACAACACAAGAGCGATTTTCCGAAGGAAAATCGCTCTTGTGTTGTCTGAAGGCTAGAGCCTAGTGCCTAGAGCCTAATGGCTATATCAACGGCTTTATCGCGTCCGCTATAATACTTTCGGTGTCGTTTCGTTTTGACATTTTGCCTTTGATAGATACACAAGTTTCTGGGATAACGAGAGCTTTGAATTGTTCGAGGGTTTTGGGGAAGAAAACAACTTCGATTGAAGAATCGAAATCGGATAATTTCATAAAGCACATTTTGTCGCCTTTTTTGGTAAGGATTTCTTTTACTTCGTCGATGAAGCCGGAGACGACGACTACCATTTCTTCTTTTGCTACTTTTTTAGTTTGTTTAATTGTTGTTCCTCTTTTTGAAAGAGTTTCTCTATATTTTTCAAGTGGGTGTCCGGAAACATATAGGCCGAGTAATTCTTTTTCCCAGAGTAGGCATTCATCTTTTGAGGCCTCGGGCATTGGCAATAGGCGAAGTGGTGGAAGCTCTATTGTTCCCGCGCCAAAAAGGGAATCTTGATGTTCTGGAGCTTTCGCTACTTGTTTATTGAATTCTAGGATTGCTTCAAGGTTGCCAAGCATTTGACCTCGTTCGCCGAGGGCGTCCATGGCTCCTGTTTTAATCAGAGCTTCTAAAGATTTTTTATTTAAATTTCTGTCGCGAACACGTGTGAGAAAATCTTCTAAAGATACGAATTTTCCTCCTGCTTTTCTTTCGTCAATAATTGCTTGGCCGATTCCTTCGCCGAAGTTTTTTATACTTGTGAGTCCGAAGCGAATGACGTCTTTAGTTGGTAGTGAGTAGTTGGTAGTGGGTAGGGACTCAGGACTTGGATCCCCGGGAGTACCCGAGGATGACAATACGGGGGAGGGATGCGGAGAATCAGTGGGGACTTTTGTGAGGGTAAAATCTTGGAAACATTCATTGATATCGGGTGGGAGGACGGGGATGCCAAGGCGTTTACATTCGTTCACAGATTCGGAAACTTTTTCTAAATCTCCTGCTTCGTGGGTGAGAATCGAAGTCATATATTCTCCGGGGTAGTTGGCTTTGAAATATGCTGTTTGATATGCCACGCGTCCATAGGAAACAGAGTGAGCTTTGTTGAAACCGTAGGCAGCAAAAGGTTCGATCCACGCCCAAATTCCTTTTGCTTTTTCTTCTTTCCATCCTGAATGTTTTATACATCCTTCAATAAATTTTGCTTTCTGTTTTTCCATTTCCTCTGGAATTTTTTTACCCACAGCTTTTCGGAATTTATCCACTTCACCCCAAGAGTAACCAGCAAGTTTGTTGGCCATCATAAGAAGGTCATCTTGATACACAAGAATTCCATAAGTCTTTCGCAAAATTGGTTCGAGTGCAGGGTCGGGATATTTAATTAATTTTGGATTGTGCTTTCTTGCAATATAGTCGGGAATAAATTGGAGTGGGCCTGGGCGATAAAGCGCCACCATAGCATTGATATCGTGAATTGTGTTCGGACGAAGCTCCATTAAATGTTTTGTCATACCTCCACCGTTTAATTGGAAAAGATCGGCTGTCTCTCCGCGAGCAAGCATTTCATAAGTTTTTTTATCAGCAATATCCATCGTATCCAAATCGATTTTGATATTATGAAATCGCTCGATAAGTTTCAAGGTGTCGGCAATTATTGAAAGGTTTTTCAAACCGAGGAAGTCGAATTTTAGAAGACCGGCTTCTTCAATCGAATACATATCATATTGTGAAATAATTTTATTCTCACCTTTTGTATCGTACTGAAGGGGAGTAAAGTCGGTGAGTTCTGTGGGGGCAATAACCACACCGGCGGCATGCACAGAAATGTGGCGGGCATTGCCTTCAATCTTTTTTGCCATATCAATAATTGTTTCTGTTTCGGAATCGGTATCATAAAGTTTCTTCAAATCGGGTTCAATTTCGAGGGCGTGCTCGATTGTCATCGGAAAGCCCTGGGAGCCTATGGGAATGAGCTTTGAAATTTGGTCGCCCTTTGAGTATGGAAAACCCATAGCCCTCGCCACGTCCTTTACAGAGCCTCGGGCGGCCATTGTACCGAAGGTTCCAATCTGGGCCACCTTGTCATGGCCGTATTTTTGGCGGGCATAATCCACCATCTCGTCGCGTCTGTTATCGGCGTAGTCCATATCGATGTCCGGAGCGGAAGGTCGGTCGGGGTTTAGGAATCGTTCGAAAGGAATTTCATATTCGAGTGGGTTGATGTTGGTGATACCAGAAAGAAACGTCACCATCGAGCCGGAAACCGAACCTCTAATGTTTGAGAGAATTCCGTGTGTTCGAGCATAAAGAAGGAGGTCCGCCACCACAAGAAAATACGGCGAGTAACCTTTTGTGCGAATCACTCCGAGCTCATATTCAACACGTTCCACAACTTCCGGAGATTGTTCGATTCCTCTTTTTTCAAAACCTTCGTACACAACACGACGAAGTTCATCGTCGGCATTTCTTCCTTCCGGCAAAATCATTTTTGGAAAAACCCATTTGCCGAGTTCGAGATTCACGTTACACATCTCTGCAATTTTTACAGAGTTTTCGAGTGCGTCGGGTTCATTTTTGAAAAGTTTAACAGCTTCGTCTTGTGTAAGGAAAGAAAGATCTGCGTCTTCATCTTCATCTTTATCACGAAGACTTGTATTTTTTTGAATTGCAATAACTGTGTCGCGAGCTCGCTTATCATCTTTGTTTAAATAGTAAACATCGGAAGCTGCAACAATTTCTACATTGTGAGAACGTGCAAAGTCGATCAACTTTTTCATGCTTGCTTCGTGTCCACCGATTTCGGGATGGTGAGTAATTTCTATGTAAAGATCTTTATATATTTTTTTATAAAAAGAAAGTGCCTCTTCAGCTTTTTCTAAATTATCGTGATTGAGCGCGTAGGCAATGTCACTGTTGAAAGAAGGAATAATTGCAACTAGCCCCTCATTTAATTCTTCCATCAATTCACGATCGATTCGAGGTTTGTAATAGAAACCTTCAAGGTTACTTCGCGAGACAAGCTTCACCAGGTTTCGGTAGCCTTCCATATCTTTTGCAAGCAAAACAATTCTTGAATGTTTATTATCGACTCGATGTTCTTTGTCGAGTCGGGTACGTGCAGCTATGTAAAAGTCTACACCAATAATCGCTTTGATTTCCTTTTTTGTACATTCCTGTATGAATTCAATTGTTGCATACATATTGCCAGAGTCCGTAAGAGCAATAGCATTCATCTCATCATTCTTGGCAGTTTTTATAAGCTCACCAACTTTTGGAAGGGCGTTAAGAAGGGAATAGTGACTGTGTGTATGTAGGTGGATGAAGCGTGACATTATTAATATCTATTATACTTCAAATTGATAATTACTAAATATTGCCCCATTTCACTCTTTATGTCATTCCTGTACCTGTATTGTCATCCTTGCGAATGCGAGGATCCATGGATCCTCGCATTCGCAAGGATGACAGAGGATTAAAGAAGATAGAATATAATGAAATTTGTTATAATGATTAATAATGAAAATTGTGGTGAAAAACGAAAAAAAGGATTTTGTCGGAATAGACGAAGTGGGGCGAGGACCTTTGGCGGGGCCGGTGGCTGTTTGTGCGTTTGTTTGGTATGGCGAAAGATTTCCGAAAGAACTGAAGGGGATTAAGGATTCAAAAAAAATTACAGAAAAGAAAAGGGAAGAATGGTTTGAAAAAATTCTTAAATTTAAAAAAGAAGGGAAGTGTGATTTCAAGGTTGTATATAAGTCTTCAAAATATATTGATAAGAATGGAATAAGTAAGTCTATAAAAGAGTGCTTAAAAAGTGCGCTGACTTCTCTCTCTTTAAATCCTAAAAAAGTTACTGTGCTTTTGGATGGTGGTTTGAAAGCGCCGAGTGAATATATAAATCAAGAGACGATTATAAAAGGAGATACAAAAGAATTTGTGATTAGTGCTGGAGCAATAATGGCTAAAGTTTCTCGCGATAGATTAATGAAAAACTTGGGAACTAAGTTCCCAAAATATGGATTCGAAATTCATAAGGGGTATGGAACTCTCAAGCATCGTAAGGCTGTAAAAGATTTTGGAATGTGTGAGGAGCATAGGAGGACTTACATACACTAGATTAAAATTCGAAATTCGAAGCACGAAATTCGAAACAAATTCAAAATCTAAAATTCTAAAAAAATCGGGAATTCCGTATTGTGTCATCCTCGCGAAGGCGAGGATCCATTCCGCATTCATTCATGGATTCCCGTATTCACGGGAATGACAGAAAATCGTTTGACAAAAGGCTTTAAAAGGCGTAAAGTTTCCTCCGGAAATCAAAATGTTATTTATCATGAACTATCAATTAACGTTGCCTATCGTCGTGTTGTTGTTTGGCGTCGCATACTTATTTCAACAGAAGCGCCTATGGTGCCTCTGCGAAAAAAAGATGAAAAAAAAGATCAAGGATAGAATTCCTTTTCGTGTCGAAATATTGGATGGAAAATTCGAGGTATCGATGAAGAGCGAGGGACATATCTTGCGTCTGCTCCCGCTTTTAGATGATAAGTTTGCTCGTGGGTTTTTTATTCGTGTGACGGTGCCTGAGGGAATGTTTAATCGGGTCTACGAGGGAAAAGTTTATAATATATCCTTTGACTCAAAAAATGGGAGAATATACTTCAATTCATCCAAGGAACAATTTGTATCGTCAAATCTTCACAAAGAAACGATCAGATTCACAAGAATTCCTCTCAAGACGAGAATTCTGGCGAAAATAATCCGGCAAACAATTTGTCGTTGAATCATCCCACTAGAAAATGTTGGCCCACAGCTAGCCTTATCTAGTGGTTTTTCTTTTTTATGACATATTCTTAATTCCTAATTCTTAATTCATAATTCTACCCAAAGCCTTGTATTTTTACCCATCTCGTGTATAATGTTCCCATTATGGTAATTCGAATGAGACATACAAGGGCACATACTGGCAACCGACGAAGTCATCATGCGCTTAAAGCAAAAAACCCTTCAATTTGTAAGGAGTGTGGTCATCCACGTCTTCCACATACCGTTTGTTTGAATTGCGGGATGTATAGAGGAAGGAAGGTTGTAAACGTAACTCTTAAGACTGAGAAGAAGGCAAAAAAGAAAACAAAGAAAGAAACTAAGTAAAGTCAAAAGTTAGAAGTCAAAATTTAAAATTGAAAGTAAAAATTTAAAAGAAAAAGACCTCACCTATGGTGAGGTCTTTTTCTTAATATGTAACTTCCGGAGGTTGAGTCTGTGGTATTTTTCTTTTGGTTTCGAACTTTTGGTGTTTGGGGTATAATTATGATATATGAAAAAGAAATTAATTTGGTGGATTGTTATTTTGATTATAATAGTTTCAGGACTATTAATATTCACTTATCCTGGTCAGTGGTTCATCGGCAGTTTATTTTCAAGTAACTGTGGTGGTGATTTTAATAAATCTTTTAATGAAGCTGTTAAAAACAATGACATTAATTTTTGTTCAAATTATAAAGGTGACATAAAATATGGTAAAGATATGGGTTATGGAATCGCATGCAGTTCATCTGATATAAAAGTAGGAATTAGAAAAGATTCATTCAAGGATTCGTGTTTGGAGGCAATGGCTTATGCAAATAAAGATATTGAATTTTGTAAATTGATAGGTGGAGAAAATTCAAAAGGAGCGTGTGTTCTTGATGTAGCTAGAAGTAAGAAGAATGTCTCATATTGTAATGTACTCGAAAAAGAAAATGCTTATTATGATCTTTGTTTTAAAGAATAGATTATTTATGCGGAGGCTCAACCTCCTCCAAATATTAAAAGATGGAAATAACATCATAGTTCGATATATCGAACTATGATGTTTTTCAGATGGTACAGATGCGAGACTGGTGAGCTTGGGATGGGACCCAAGCGCAAGGACGGAAGCCGACGGGCTGAGTCGTGATCAGAAGATTTTTCACCAGAAAAATACTTGTGATTCCGGCCTCCGCCGGAATGACAAAATACGGATAGGACTTGGATCTCCGTGAGTACACGAAGATGACAGAGGGGTATTAGATTTACTTTTGAATTTTTACTTTTACCTTTGAGTTTTGAGTTTCATGTACCAGCTTATTGCCGTTGTCTGGTATAAATTTTGACTTGTCCCTCCAAACTTTTTGCCATTGCTTCGCTTGAATACAAGCAAAGCATGAGAGAAAACAGGATGGCAAAAACTTAGTAGGGTAAATGTGTATAAATAAATTTGTAAAAAAAAATTAAATGTTATAAAATATTACATATATGGCAAACCGGCACCTTTCACGTTCTATTGTTCTTCAAACACTCTTCGAGTGGGACTTTCTTAATAAGGATATAAAAGATTTAAAAGATATGCTTTCACGTAATGTGAAGGAGTTTGCTCCTGGCATGGGCGATGAAGGTTTTATGCTAAAACTTCTTGATGGTGTTATCGCTAAAAAAGAAGATCTCGACCAAATTATTACAAAGGCCGCTCCTGATTGGCCAATAGAAAAAATTGCAACCATCGACAGAAATGTTTTGCGTATGGGCCTTTTCGAATTACTTTTTTCTGTTCGTAATGAAGTGCCTCCAAAGGTTGCTATCAACGAGGCTATTGAACTTGCTAAAACATACGGAGGGGAAACAAGTGGTAAATTTGTAAACGGAGTGCTTGGTGCGGTTTACAAAGAACTTGGTGAACCCGGTAAAGAAGAAGTTTCAAAGAAAAAAAGAAAAGAAACTCCATACGAAGAAATGCCGATCAAAAGACTTGGTGGAGCTGTTGTTTATGCAAGAGAAGGAGATCAAATTTATTTAGCTCTAGTGCATGATGTTTTTGGACACTGGACTCTTTCAAAAGGTGGAATCGAAAAAGACGAAGAAGTTAAAGCTGGAACTATTCGAGAAATCAAAGAAGAGATAGGTCTTGATATTGAAATTAAAGAAGAGCTTGGAAGTAATGAATATATCGCCTCAGATCCAGAGCAAGGAAAGATAAGAAAACAGGTAAATTACTTTTTAGCAGAGGCTCCTTTTGTTGATTTGGGCTTCCATAAGACAGGTGGACTCGATGATGCAAAATGGTTTAAAATTGTAAATATTCTTGACTTAAATCTATATGACGATATAGTGCCAATATTCACCAAGGCAATAAGTATCCTCCTTGGGCAGAAAAGCTAGGAAAATGGAAAGATTTGAACTATTCGAACAGAAAAATAAGCTAAACTTTAAAAACAAAGACCTTTTGAAACAGGCCTTTATTCATCGTTCATATTTGAATGAAAACCGAGATTTGGGGCTGGGGCACAATGAAAGGCTGGAATTTTTAGGGGATGCCGTGCTTGAGCTTGTGGTGACAGATTTTCTATACAATAAATATAAAGATAAGTCGGAAGGGGATTTGACTGCTTTTCGTTCTGCTCTTGTGAACGCTAATACTCTTTCTTCTGTTGCAACAGAGATCGGAATCAACGATTTACTTTTCCTTTCAAAAGGCGAAGCGAAAGATAAAGGGCGAGCTAGGCAGGTTATTCTTGCAGATACTTTTGAAGCATTGATCGGTGCAATATATATGGACCAGGGTTATGAAGGTGCAAAGAATTTTATTGCACAAAATCTTTTTGAAATGATTGATGATATTGTTTCGGGTGGACTTTGGATGGATGCAAAAAGTAGATTCCAAGAAAAAGCTCAAGATAGAATGGGAGCAACTCCAGCATATAAAACAACAAAAGAAGAAGGTCCAGATCACGATAAACAATTTACAGTGGGTGTGTTTGTGGGCTCAGAATTAATTGCGGAGGGGAGTGGTAAGTCGAAACAGGAGGCGGAGCAGGAGGCGGCGAAGCAGGCCCTTATCACTAAAGCTTGGTAGTGGGTCCTTCAGACTTTTTGATTACAAAAACTCAGGAGGATAAATAGTGAGTAGGAAATACAAAATACAAAACGAGCGAAGCCGAAGGCTTCGCTCGTTTTATGCTTTGTTACAAATAATTTAAAATTTATTATTCACTACTCCGTTGTTTAGGCGAGAAAATAATTCATTTTTAATTTCATCAGCTAAAGATTTTTCTATTACGGGGAATTTAATTTCTGTTAAGTGACTGTGAGTATTTTCACTTTCTTCTACTCCTGTAATAATGCGCAGTATGCACACTCCTAAAAGCTGATAAAGAAGTGGTTGTTGAATATCAACATTTTCAATATGTCTATATGAAGTTGAGGTTTCGATTTTATGAATCAATCCTTGTTTGACACTAATACCATGTTCATCGAGCTTAAATTTAAAGGTAAGATGTCGTATTAAAGTGCCAACAATTACCATCAACCAAGAAACTACGATTATGGCTACTCCTAAAACTAAGCCGAGGTCTAGTATTCTTGTTGTAAACAAAATTAAATCAGCCGAATTTGGCAAATCAATTATTGATTGTAAATCCAATGTCTTTATAAAAACGAGTGCTATCCAAACAATTGTAACCATAATTGGGATAGAACTTTTTTGAAGTAAAGTTATGAAATAAGTTTTGGTGCTTAATTTTTGATATGAGTTGAAAGTCATATGTATATTTTAGCATAAAAAATCAATATTAAGTCAAATGTCAAAAGGCAAAAGTCAAAATTTAAAGTCAAAATTAAAAACTTTAGTATTTAATTCAATTTGAATTTCAACTTAGATACTTTTAAGTTACAGTTTTGAGTTTTGACTTCTAACTTTTGACTTCCATATTATACGCCTAGTAATAAGGTTATTTAACATTTAGAACCTAATTTTGTTGACTTGTTAACATAGCAGGTGTATAATATAATATGTAAGTGTTTCTCATTGTGCTACTAAGGCGATGCCTGTGTGTGTAAGTGAGAG
>CAZGFB010000006.1:0-20097 GCA_964525175.1 uncultured Candidatus Saccharibacteria bacterium
TTGTCATCCTCGTGCACTCACGGGGATCCAAGTCCGAATTTTCAGACTGGATTCCCGCCTTCGCGTGAATGACAGAAGAGAGGATGTTTTAAATTTAGAATTTTGAACATTTGGATTTGTTTCGGATTTCGTGCTTCGTGCTTCGGATTTAAACACAGAACTTGGATCCCCGCATTCGCGAGGATGACAAAAGGGGAGAATCCCAACTTTAAACTTTTAACTTTAAACTTTAAAACTTATATGTCCAACACCGTAGCCCAAAACGCAAAAGCAACACAAGAATTTGTTCCCATAAAAGAAATTCGGGAAGGTGTTGCAATACTTAAAGATGGTTCAATGAGAGCTCTTGTTATGGCCTCTTCTGTGAACTTCGCTCTTAAATCTAACGAGGAACAGAGCGCTATTCTTTCTCAATTTCAAAACTTTGTAAACTCATTAAATTTTTCTATTGAAATATTCATACAATCAAGACGCCTAGATATTAGGCCATATTTAGCCCTTTTAGAATCAAGATACAAAGTACAAACAAGTGATTTGTTAAAAATTCAAACAAGAGAATATATCGGCTTCGTAAAAAGTTTTACAGAAACAACAAACGTTATGACTAAAACATTTTATGTTGTTGTTCCTTATAGCCCTCCAATTCTATTTTCAAAAGATTCAAAATTTGAAGGTTTTATGGGGAAAGGTGAAACAAAAGAAGAACAAAAGAAGTCTGAAACAGAACGTTTTGAAGAGGCGAGAACACAATTAGAACAGCGTATTGGTGTGGTGGAACAAGGTTTGGTTCGATGTGGGGTGCGTGTAGCCCAGCTTGGCACTGAAGAACTTGTCGAAGTTTTCTATAAGCTTTTCAACCCTGGCGATGTAAACAAGCCAATAATTAATCAAAATTAAAAAATATGGGACTTTTAGACTTTTTCAAATCAAAACCAAAAGAGGCACAGAGAATTACTTCTGTATTACCTCAAGACATCTTTGAGTCTGCCGCTTTAGAGCTTCGCGACATAATTGCACCAAGTGCTTTAAAGGTTTCACCTAGAGATATTAACCTCGGAGACAAGATTGTTCGTACTCTTTTTGTTATTTCATACCCAAGATACCTCTCTGACAACTGGTTTTCGCCCATAATTAACCTAGATACAATTTTTGATGTTTCAATTTACATACATCCAATCGATACTGCAAAAATTCTAAAACAATTCCAAAAAAAGGTCGCTGAGGTTCAAAGTCAGATTCAAATTAGAGAAGACAAAGGTCTTGTGAGAGATCCAATGCTTGATACGGCGTATCAAGATCTTGAAACACTACGTGACGAGCTACAACAGGCACAGGAGAGACTTTTTGAAGTCGGTCTATACATTTCTATATATGCAGATAATATTGCAGATTTGGACAAAATAGAGTCTGAAATTCGATCTATTCTTGAAGCTAAACTTATCTATATAAAGCCAGCACTTTTCCAACAAGAGCAGGGTTTCCGAAGTACACTTCCACTTGCAAACGACGAGCTGGCTGTTCACTCGAAACTAAATTCCTCACCACTTTCAAGTATGTTTCCTTTCATTTCCTTCGATCTAACATCAGACAAGGGAATTCTATATGGAATCAACAGACACAACTCTGGTCTTGTGCTTTTTGACAGATTTTCTTTAGAAAACTACAACTCAATTACTTTTGCTAAATCAGGTTCTGGAAAATCTTTTGCCACAAAGCTAGAAATTTTGAGAACTCTTATGTTTGATGTAAATGTGATCGTCATTGACCCAGAAAGAGAATACGAATACCTCGCAGAAGCAGTAGGAGGCCGTTATTTCAATATTTCTTTGAGTTCAAACAACCACATCAACCCATTTGACCTACCAATAGCACGCGAAGATGAATCTCCTGCGGATGTTTTACGTTCTCAAATAATTAACTTGGTGGGACTATTCCGTATTATGCTTGGAGGTTTAACACCAGAGGAAGACGCTATTATCGACCGAGCAATCACAGAAACATACGCAATGAAGGACATTACCCCAGATTCTGATTTCAGCACCATCGAACCACCACTTCTTTCAGATTTTGAACTTGTGCTTGCGGGAATGGAAGGCGGGGACTCACTTGTACAAAAACTTACAAAATACACAAAAGGTACTTGGTCTGGATTCCTAAACCAACCATCAAACGTTGATATTAACAAAAATCTTGTTGTATTTTCTATTCGAGATATGGAAGACGAATTAAAACCTGTTGCAATGTATATTGTTACTCACTATATTTGGACAGCTATTAGAAGAGAGCTACGAAAGCGACTACTTGTTATTGATGAGGCTTGGTGGATGATGAAATCTGAAGACACAGCTTCATTCTTGTTTAGTATGGCAAAACGAGGACGAAAATATTATCTAGGACTTGCCACAATCACACAAGACGTTGATGACTTCATTA
This sequence comes from uncultured Candidatus Saccharibacteria bacterium, assembly GCA_964525175.1. Classification (GTDB taxonomy): domain Bacteria; phylum Patescibacteriota; class Minisyncoccia; order Phycocordibacterales; family CAIZIN01; genus CAIZIN01. The sequence goes on from CAZGFB010000006.1 coordinate 2,434, forward strand.
AATCTCCGTATGGAATGCCAATTATAACAAACTCTTCAATTCAGATTCTTCTAAAACAGTCACCGACCTCGATGAATAATTTGCAGAAAATTTTCAACCTTACCGATGAAGAGAAGTTTTTGCTTCTTGAATCTGATGTGGGGGAGGGGATATTCTTTGCCGGCCTTAAACATGTGGCGATTAAAATTATTGCATCTTATACAGAGCATCAAATTCTAACATCCGACCCATCGGAAGTTCTTGCAATACGAAAAGCAAAGGCAGATTTAGTTAACTAGAGAAAATGGACAAAAACAGCAAAGACACAAAACCTAAAATTTCGAAAAAAGATTTTGCCCTTTTGCTTTTTGTGGCGATTTTTTTTGATGTTGTTCTTTCTGCAATTCAACTAATACCTTTTGTTGGTTCTGTTGCTTCAATGGTTTTTAATGTTATTCCACTTACACTTTTTTATATTTTTTACTCACAACTTGGAATAAGTTTTTCAAACCCAAAAAAAGCTATCTCCTTTTGGGGGGCGGGCATTATTGAATTTATCCCAATAGTAAATATCATACCCGCCTGGACGGCTGAGGTTATTTTTATGTATGTTTTGCAAAGAAAAGAAGAAATTTTAGCGAAAGCTGTGGGGGTTGTTGGTAATGTTGCAGGAACAGCAGAAATGACAGGTAAGGTTGCAAACAAATTTGGAAACAAAAAAATGGGCGACACTTTCACAAAAGCCTCTTCTGACTTAAAAGAATTGCAAAAAAAATTAAAAACGGAAACCAATCAAACTCAAACACCTCAAAATCAAATAGTTGGAAATGAAATATTAAAAACAAACCAACAAAACACAGGCGACCTTGAAAATATTGTGCCTTTTCCAACAAAAGAAGAAAAAAACACAAAAGAAATAAGCCCATTCTCTAATTCAACAAAGGAAGAACCTCATAATAAAGACTGGATTTTCCCAAATAATTAGAACAATTTTTTATTTGTGGTAAAATATATCCATGAAACGTTTTCTATTTATTTTTATAATAATTCTTATATGTTTTTTGTATTCTAACAAAAACGTGCAAGCTCAGGCATCTAATGTTGAACCTGTAGATCAAATCATTTCCGTAGAAATCATTCCGAGCTCTCCAAAATCATTTCAAGGTGTAAGTGTTGAAATCAGCAGTTATAGTTATGATTTATCAAGATCAAAAATTGATTGGTATATAAACGGAGCTCTTAAAACTTCCGGAGTCGGGAAAAAACTTTTTAATTTTACAACAGGAGATATTGGCAGTGTTTCAAAAATTAAATATCAAATACAAACACCAGAAGGGGTAGTCTTTGAAAAAAGCGTTACAATATCACCAGCAGATGTCACCCTTCTTTGGGAGTCATCGGGTTACACACCGCCTTTTTATAAAGGTAAATCTCTGTTTTCCTTTGAAGGAAGCTTACGTCTTATTGCTATTCCAAATTTAATAAACACAAACGGCGTTAAATACAAACCAAGCGAGCTTGTTTACACTTGGAAAAGAGGGTTGGGTACAGATACAGACGCGTCTGGTTATGGAAAAAATATTTTCTTCTGGAATGGCTCTATTGTTTCAAACAATGAAGAAATTGAAGTTGAGGTTTCTGATATAAACAACACAGTCCGAGCCACAGCTAGTGTTATAGTTAGCCCAAACGAAGCAGAGATACTTGCTTACGCAGACGATCCAGCTCTTGGAATCTTATTTAATAAAACAATCAAAAACACATTTGATCTAATTGGTAGTGAAGCTTCATTTGTGGCTATTCCATATTATTTTAATAACCCAGACTCCGATGGGGAATATTCTTGGTTTGTAAACGGCCAAAAATCACCAGAATCAAGTAGATACATTACCTTTAGAAACACAACAGGGGTTGAAGGATATTCAAAAATTAGTTTTGATTTAACTAGCCAAAAAAGGATACTGCAGTCTGCAAATTCAAGTTTTGATATAAATTTTGGAGCAAAAAAAACAAGCGCTGTTGAAAATATTTTCAAAAACTTTTTTGGAAACTAGCCAAAAGAATTAGATGTTTCAAACCCCTATCTAAAAAATACAAAATGTATTTTTTTTAAAGCTGTGGTAAAATATATTCATGAAATTTTCTTTTTATAGTTTTGTATTTGTCTTTATTTTATCCACACCTTTTTTTGTTTTTTCAGCTGGATTAAATTACGTTCCGCTTCAGGCAGTCACAATCCCAGGAAATAAAGATTTATATGGTCCAGACATATTAGAATTCTTAGTAAACCTATACACATTTACAATAGCGTTAGCCGGTGCCTTAGCTGTTATTAAAATTGTTTATGCTGGAATTAAATATATGCTTTCTGATGCTTTTACAGATAAAGGAAAAGCAAAGGATGAAATCTGGGCTTCTGTAATTGGTCTAGTTGTTATTTTGGGTTCTTATACTCTTTTATCAACAATCAACCCAGCTTTAGTAAAATTTAATTTAAACATAGGAGCGACGAGTCAGGTGAGTGGAGATGGTAGAGAGTTGATTGCTTTTACAAAACAAATGATTAGTGAAGGTGTGTTATCCGACAGCGGTGGGTTGTTGCCAGTAGGAAGTATGGCGACAGGTGATGGAAGCACTCACATAACAGCATACGGATATTCTGGGGACTTAACACCGGACACAAACAGTACACAAAAAAGAGGAAATCATAATAATCTATTGACTGAGGGTTCCGTTGCACTCTCTCCAGATGTTATAGCCGCCCTAAAACCAGAATTTGGTGCAGCGGTTTATGTAGGTGGAACCCTTGTTGGTTACTATGATGACAGTACAGCGGCTTCTTACAATGGTAAAGCACTCACCAATAGGGTTGATAGATTTGACCCAACAGGAAGTCTTGGTGGAAATAATTATAGTCAATCAGGAGGCGCAATAACTATAGACAACAACAACCGTAGACCATCAATTTCAAACCCATAATAATAACCTATGAAAAAAATAATTTTTATACTAGTTCTAATATTTCTAATCCTTCTTGGTGGGGTGGGGTATTATGTTTACATAAACAATCAATCGGTACCCGCAAATACAAATAGTATTTTTAATAGCGTAAGAAACTTCTTACCTTTTGGAACCCCAAGCCAACAAATAACACCGCCCACCCAAAACAATTACGGAACAACAACCCCAAATCAAAACAACAACCAAATAAAAATAGACCGGATGTTTCAAATTTCTGAAACACCTACAGCTGGTTTTATTGCAATCGACACAATATCTTCCAGTACAAAAATTGTTTTTAATACAGAAAAAAACGCAACAACAAGCTCTTCAACAAAACAAACAGAGACTTATGTTCGTTTTGTAGAGAGGGCAACCGGCCACGTTATTGAATCAAAAATGTCCAACCTAGAAAAAACACGTATTTCAAACATTACAGTTCCTAAAGTTTATGAATCTTTTTTGAATTCAAAAGGAACTGAATTTATAACCAAAACTCTTTCAGGTGAAACAATTTCAACAGAATATAGAAAAGTGTCCACCAGCACCACCCCAACAACAGAAATAACTTTTTCTTACCCATCAAATACAGACATTCTTATCACGAAAGGGGATAGCGTGTTTTACACAACAAAAACAACGACGGGAAGTGTTGGATTTTTGACAACCTTCGACAATAAAAAACCTGTTCAATTATTTTCCACCCCACTTAGGGAAATAAATGCTTCTTGGAGTGGCGGAAACACGCTTGAAATATTTAGCAAACCACATTCTCAATATGGAGGAATTTCCTTTGTGGTTGATATAAAAAACAAAACAATAAATGAAAGTCTTTCTGGAATAAGAGGTCTCTCAACAAATCCAAATATGGATGGAACATACACCCTATACAACACAAACATTAACGACCTAAGTTTGGGGGCAAAAAAAGGTAAAACAAACATCGTTTCTCAAATATCAATAAAAACATTACCAGAAAAATGTGTTTGGAGTAAAAAAAATACGAAGGTTGCATACTGCGCAGTGCCAAGTTATTTTGACAGATCTGGCTATCCAGAAGATTGGTATAAAGGTAACAAATCTTCAAACGATGATTTTTGGAGTATTAATGTTGAAACAGGGGAAGAAAGCGTGATCTATAGACCAATAAACGACGGCAAAGAAGCTCCCGATGCAATAAATTTAAGTTTGAATGAAAAGGAAAATTATCTATTCTTCACAAACAAAAGAGATTTGAGTTTGTGGGGACTGGCGATCTAGTGGGTAGTTCGTAGTGAGTAGGTCGTAGAAAAATTCAAAATACGAGCGAGGTCAAAGGCCTCGCTCGTATTTCACTACCCACTACTCACTACCGACTACCAACTACTCACTAGAACGTTTCCTCTATCGGCCCCTCCACCCACTTAATAGTCAACCTTCTTTCTTTTCCTTCACCAATAGACTCTGTTTTAATATTTGGGTTATCTGTAAATAGAGCGTGCACGTACATTCGCTCGTATGAGCTCATAGGCTCGAGCTCAACGGTAGTTTTAAAGGAAACAGCTCTATCTGCCATCATCTTCGCTTTATGCTCAAGCTGGCGCAGTGTAGCGTCTCGGTAATCATTTATATCAACTGAAAAAATTGGATCCGCCTCAAGTTTCAGAACATTAGAAACAATTCTTTTCAAAAGGAAGTTTAACGATCTTAGAGTCTCTCCTTGTGGGCCGATAAGCATTCCAGAATCTGCTGATTTTATAACGAAAACAGGCCCCATATGATTCTTCTCAACAATTTCTACGCTTTCATAAATAAATCCGCCATTTGTAAGGGTTTCCTCTATTATTTTTTTGATTTCTGCGTAGTTGTTCATAAGATTATAGTATATTAACTCTTTTTCTAATGTAATACTCCTGACCTATAGCAAACAGGTTACTTATGGTCCAATATATTGCAATTACACTAATAAGTCCATAGGCAATGAAAAATGTAAGAACAGGCAAAACATATCGTACCTGAACATGCATTCCTTTCATCATCTCATCCTTAAATGAAACTTCTTTTGAATCAGATTTTGCTTCTGGTTTTTTGAAAGCAGGCATTGCAAGTTTTGCTTGGTAGAATTGAGTGACCCCTGCAATAAGAGCCAAAATGAAGACTTTGGTTTGAGAAACATCAATAAGACCAAGAAAATTCATGCTTACAGTTTCTGGGTTTGGAATAAATGAATATAAAACGTCTGTTTTTATAACAGGCAAACCCTTCCAAATAGCAAAATATAAAGCAAAAATAACAGGAATTTGTATAAATAGGATAATAATACTTGAAAATGGGTTTATTTTGTTTTTACGATAAACTTCAAACGTGGCTTTTGCAAGCTCTTCTCTTTTATCTTTGTATTTTGTTTGTATTTCCTTCAGCTCAGGCTCTACCAACCTCATTTTCATTTGTGTCTTAACAGCCCCCAAAGAAACAGGGTAAAGTACCAGTTTTACAATAATAGTAAGAAAAACTACAGCGAGTCCAACATCGCCACCAGGAATAACATCAATTAGGTATACTAAGAGGTTATAGATTGGATTATATAAGACTGTGTTAAATAAATATGAGAACATGGGAGTAGTATATCAGGTTAAAGACATAACCACAAAGCTAAAAACACTTAAGTTTTGCCTATTTTTCATTAAAATCCGAAGTACGAAATCCGAAATTCGAAACAAATCCTAAATTCAAAATAGTAAATATCAAACAAATTCCTTGAATTCTGTTTTGAATTTATAATTTTTGATTTTGATATTGTTTCGAATTTCGTGCTTCGGATTTCGTATTTAGAAGAGAATATCACTTGCACAAACCAAAAAGTTCACTTAATTCCTTCTTAACATCTCCAAAAACAGCCCTATTTAGGTCTTTTTTTAGCATTATTATATAAAAACAGCCTTGGGAAATATTTTTGGATTGTTTTTTCATAATTTCTCTGACCCTCCTTTTGTTTTTATTCCTCGAAACAGCTGTTTTTGCAACCTTTTTTGAGACAATAACAGCAAAAAGTGTTGTTTTTAAAGGGTTTTTGAGCACTTTCAACAAAAAAGAAGGGGAGTGGTAGGCAACCCCTTCCTTTATTACTTTGATTACATCCTTTTTTTCTATTCTAGAGCTTTTTTTGAACATATCTTAATTGTTTTAAATGTTCTAAGTGTTCAAGTTGTTCTAAGTGTCAGAATCCAAAATTCCGTAATCCACATTTAGAACGAGGCCAAGCCGGTAGAACAATTACAACAACTACAACAACTAAACCGTTGTGATCTTTGCTCGACCTTTTGCACGGCGTCGTTTAAGCGTATTACTACCAGTTTTGGTTTTTGATCTCACAAGAAAACCATGTGATTTCGCTCGCTTTATTTTTTTTGGGTTATATGTTTTTGACATGAAATATAGTTATTAACAGGTTATACACATATTATTAACACAATTCGATGTTTTTTACAAGTATCTAAGTTTCCTTTTGGGGATATAATGATAGTCACTTATGGAAGGAGTAAACAATCAACAACTCTGGACACAGACCCTCGTTCAAATAGAACTACAGGTTTCTAAGGCCAATTTTAGCACTTGGTTTAAAGATACTTTCATTATAAAAGTAGAGGATAACTGTGTTTATCTTGGTGTTCCAAACCCTTTTGTTCGGGATTGGCTTTTGAATAAATATCATAAAATGATATTAAAAATACTTCGCGACCTTTCTGAAAACATCAGAGGTGTTGAATATCAAATAGCAAAAAACACAAACAAAAAGATTGAGGAAGAGGCTCCGGTTCAAAAGAAGCACGAAGACATAAATGCCACAACACTTCCTTTAAACGAACACTATATAAACAAAGAGGATGGGTTAAATCCTAAATACACCTTTGATAATTTTATTATTGGCCCATTCAACGAAAACGCTTATGCAGCATCTCAAGCGGTTCTAAAAAACCCAGGCCACTCATACAACCCTTTGTTTATCCACGGAAACACAGGTTTTGGAAAAACTCACCTCATACAAGCAGTGGGGAACTATTTGAAGAAAGCTTTTATCGATATAAAAGTTCACTATACAACATCTGAGAGATTTTCTTCCGACTATATTGCGTCAACTCAAGGAGCTAGAATAAATCAATTCAAAGAAAAATATCGAAAATATGACGTTTTAATCATGGACGATATTCAATTCTTAAGTAAAAAAGAGGCTACTCAAAACGAACTCTTCCATCTTTTTAATATTCTTCACGAAAACAACAAACAAATTATCTTCTCATCTGATATGCACCCAAACCTTATTCCGGATGTGGCAGAGCGCTTAAAATCTCGCTTTAACCAAGGTATTATTATTGATATACAAGCACCAGATCATGAATCAAGGGCCCAGATAATAAAAGCAAAAGCAAGAAGTTTGAACGTTGTGTTAAGTGAGGAAATAATTACCTATTTAGCTGATGTTGTCGAAGGAAATATTCGAGAAATAGAAGGAGCTGTAAACACTTTACTTTGCCAATCACAAATGAAAAATAGAGATTTAACCATTCTTGATATAAAAAACCTAATAAAAACAACATCAAGACCAAAGAAACTAGCCTCAATCAAGGAAGTTATTAAAACCATTGCTGATTTTTACAATATCCAAGAAGAAGATATGTTGAATAAAAACAGAAGGAAGGAAGTTGTGCGCCCAAGACAAATCACAATGTATATACTGAGAGAAGTTTTCAACGTGTCCTACCCAACAATAGGGGAGAAGATGGGTGGAAAAGACCACACAACAATCATGTATTCTTGTGAAAAGATAAAAACAGCGATGAAAGTTGATAGTTCTTTATCCCAAGAAGTTAGTCAACTTATTGGTCTTTTACGTGTATAACCTGTGGATAACCCTGTGTAAAAGTATGTGAGTTTTATGTGTATAAAAAACCATAAAAACTTAATAAGAAAAGTTTTCCACAGCCGTTTTAAGTTTTCATTTAAATTTATCAACAGGAATAAAAAGAAGAGGGGAGAAAAAACGTATATTTATCAACCTTTAAAAAGTAATCCACATATCCACAGGGTATAATTATATTAATAAGTATTTATATAAATAAATAAGATATATGAAATTCGAATGCGTTGTAGAAAAACTAAAAGAGGCAATACAGAAAGTTGAGAAGATCACTCAAAAGAATTCTACCCTACCAATTCTTTCTTGTGTACTTTTAGAAGTTTCTAAAAATACTTTAACTGTGAAAGCAACCAACTTAGATTTAGGTGTGGAATACTCTATCCCTGTAAAAACAACAGAAGAAGGTTCTGTGGCTGTGCCTGCAGGGGTGTTCTCTCAGTTCTTGTCTGGAATCATAAGTGAAAAAAACGTAACCCTTTATGTGGAAGAAGGCGCTCTTCATCTTGAAACAGAGAAAAGTAAAACAAATATAAAAATATTTGCGATGGATGATTTTCCTATAATTCCAAGAGTTGAAGAAGGAAAAGAGTTTGAAATAGAGGCTAAAGATTTTGTTAAAGGTTTGAAAGCTGTTTGGTATTCAGCTTCAATTTCAAGTATTAAACCAGAATTATCTAGTGTTTATATATACGAAAATTCAAACGAGATTGTTTTTGTGGCCACAGACTCATTTAGGTTGGCTGAAAAGAGAGTTAAATGCAAAAAAGTGTTGGATATGCCAGCTATCTTAATTCCAAACAAGAATGTTGGGGAAATAATAAGAGTTTTGGATAACTTTTCAGAAGATATAACACTAACTGTGAGTAAAAACCAAATTGTTTTTACCTCACCTTCCTTTTATTTAACTTCTCGGGTTGTTGAGGGTAATTTTCCAGACTATAAACAAATTATTCCAAAAGAATTTACTACAAATGTTATTGTTCTTAAAGCTGATCTAGTAAATTCTCTTAAAGCAACAAATGTTTTCTTGGATTCTTTTAATCAAGTACGTTTTTTAATTAATCCAAAAGCAAAGAAAATAGAATTAAGTGCTAAAAATGGAGATGTTGGTCAAAATGTTGTTTCTTTTCAAGCTGTTTTAGAAGGTGAAGATGTTTCTGTTGGTTTTAATTACAAATATATATCTGATTGTTTTCAATCAATTGATTCTGACAGTGTATCTCTCGATTTTTGTGGCCCAAACAGACCACTTGTGATAAAGGGGGTATCTGACAGCACATTTCTTTACTTGGTAATGCCGATGAACAGATAGGGGAAACCTCCCCACTTGTCATTCCCGCGAAGGCGGGAATCCAGTCGGCAAAATCCAAAATTCGAAGCACGAAATCCGAAACAAATCCTAAATATAAAAATTCTAAATTCAAAACAGAAACTTCCCAGACTAGATTCCTGTCTTCACAGGAATGACATATAAGATTTATTTACATTTTTAATTTTACATTACTTTGGAGCACATCTCATTTTTTTTAAAAAAGTTTGAAAATCTTGGAGCAAGAGAATTTCTTGTTAAGGAAATTGTGGTGAGTGTTATAGAAAAAAAATGTGGAATAAAAATTTCAACAAAAGACGTTGGTTATGATAGGGGAACTTTGACCATTAAAGGCTCCAGAAGCCTCAAGAGTGAACTTTTTATGAACAAAGCAGAGATTATCGAGGAAATAGAAAACTCACTCACCAGAACGAAAGTGGAGCGAATCATTTAAGATAGAATTAAGAAGTAAGAATTAGGAATTATGAAGGAAATCAAAATAAAACACCAAACCATATGGTTTGGTGTTTTATTCAAAATCTTAATTCTTAATTCCTAATTCTCCTATCAATTCACATTAAATTGGTAGGAAGCTGTTGCTGAATTTTGAACAGAATCATAGATAACAACCTTTAATTCATTCGAGTCTTTAATTGAGTCGATGTTTTGTGGGGTAAAAGTAAATGAGTTGTTTACAACACTACCAACCAAAACTCCGTTTATAAACACACTGCTTTTTGTGATGGGGAATTTAGCTGTAATGTTTGTAGTTATTTCAATTTTTTGGTTTTTTGAGAAGTTGTTTGAATCAGGGGTGTTGATTGATATTGTTGGTTTTGAGCCAGCGGTATGAATATCATCATATTCTGTTGGTGGGTTGTAAGGCGAGATAAAATTTCCTCCATTTTGAGCGGTCCAAATGTTTACAGAATATTCCCATCGAGAAAATTGTGGATCATTATTTGGGTTTGATGGCCTTTGAAAGAAATTATTTTTCGATACCCAATACAAAATGTCATGAATATCGTTATTTACTATTTCCTTTTTCAATTCTTGTGGTGTGTTTTCTGTTGCTAGTTTTCCTGAAACAGTATCAATTACATAGCTTTGTCCACCTTGCCACTTTCCACGAAGTACTGGCGCCCCATCGTATGATGTATTTGGTGCTGGATCCTCAAAACTTTCATTTGGTGTTGTTTTTATAACTTCTTGCATAAAAGCATTCCACATTGGAGAGATAATAAGGCCAGCAACTTTTTTCTCCATTGGTGTGTTGTCATTGTTTCCTGCCCAAGCTCCTACAGCTGTATTTGGTGTATAGCCAATTGTCCAAACATCACGATAGTTGTTTGTTGTTCCTGTTTTCACAGCTACGTCGTGTCCGGGGAAATACAAAGGTGAGTTTGCTCCATAAGAAGGAATTCGCGCGTTGTTATCGTTTAAAATATCTGAAATTAAAAGAGTTGTTTGTTTTGGAAGAACTTCTTTTGATTTTTGTTCATATTTTTCTAAAACATTTCCAGCACTGTCTTTTATTTCAAGAATTGGGGTATATGGATTGTATACACCTTTATTTGAAAATGTCGCATAAGCAGTTGTTATCTCAAGAGGGGTCACTTCTCCACCTCCAAGAACAAGGGTTAGTCCGTAACGGTCTGGGTCTGTTAAGGTCGTAATCCCCATATCTCGAGCGGTTTTTAATGTGTCTTTAATACCGGCTAAATACAAAACTTTAAGAGCTGGAATGTTTATTGATTCAGCTAGAGCACTACGTAATGTCATTGGTCCTCTGAATTTGTTATCAAAGTTGTCTGGTGCATAACAATCTTTATTGTCCGAGAAGTCACTAGGTGCACAGTTGGTTGAAAACTGTGTCTTTAAGTCAAAGACGACTGTTTCTGGCCTTAGTCCTTTATTGAAAGCTGTCGCATAAGCAAAGGGTTTAAAGGTCGAACCCGGCTGTCTTTTAGCTGTCGCAATATTATATTTTCCATCAATTTTATCGTCGAAATAATCTCGAGATCCAATCATTGTAAGTATTTGTCCTGTTTTTGAATCTATCGCAACAAGACCTGCGTTTGAAGCTTTGAATTTTGTTTCATTTTCGAGTGCATATTTTTTTACAATCTCTTCACCTTTTTGTTGAAGGTTGTAGTCGAGTGTTGTTGTTACCACATAGCCACCTTCATCAAATGCCCCTTCCCCATATTTATCATCTAAATATTGTTTAACAAAATCAACAAAATGAGGTGCTTTTATGGAATTATTTTCTCGAGGAATAAAAGTTACTTGTTCATTCTTTGCTTTTTCATAATCATCTTTGTTTATAGATCCAGTGTCGAGCATTCTTTTCAAAACTAAATTTTTTCTATCATCTAGTTGTGTTTTGTTTTTTCCGTATGGGGAATAATAGCTTGGGGCTTTTGGTAAAGCTGCTAAATATGCAGATTCTGCAAGGGTTACATCCTTTGCGCTTTTCCCATAGAATGTTTTACTTGCTTCTTCCACACCATACATACTTCCACCCCAAGGGCTTTCATTTAAATATAATGCCAATATTTCATCCTTTGTGTATTTTTGTTCCAGTTTTAAAGCTAAAATAAGCTCTTTGAGTTTTCTGGTTGGTGTTTTATCTCCTGTAAGTAATGTATTTTTTACAACCTGTTGAGTAATTGTGGATCCCCCTTGGTTAATACCAAGAGAAAAAAGGTTTGCAAAAAAGGCTCTCAAAATAGCGAGTGGGCGGACTCCTTTGTGTGTATAAAACTCTGTATCTTCAATAGCGATTAAAGCTTTTTGAATAAACGGTGATATTTCGGAGATTGGAACAATTGTTCTTTTAACATCTTTGTTCACATCATATAGAACAACTTTTCCTGTTTTGTCGTATATTTTTGTTGACTGTAAAACCTTTCTTTGATCTATGGATTGAAGGTTTGGAATGTTTAATGTTGCAGCCCAGATAATACCAATACTTAAACAAAAAATACCAAAGGCAAAAAAGAACAAAATAACGTTTTTTAGCGTTTTAAATGGTGATTTCTTTATATATTTTTCATTAAATGATGTCCAATTCTCGGACTTGTGAAATTTATTTTTCATCCCGTTTAGAAGCTGGTTACCTTTTCAGTAAACAGTTGATTATTCCTAATAAATCTTAAATTCTTTTGTTTTTTCATAATTATAAAACCCCTTGGCTTCTAACGGGATTCATTGCATATATACTAGCACAAAAAGACAAAAACTGCTTTATATGGTACAGTTTTTATATGAAATTTATATTTTCAAAAAAACAAGAAATTAATACAAACGAGGACAAAATAGAAGACTTCTTAAGTAGGGGGGTTGAGATTGTATACCCAAATAAAGAAGGTGTAAAAACAAGATTGCTCTCAGGAAAAAAACAAAAGGTTTATTTTGGGATTGATCCAACAGGCCCAACTCTTCATATTGGACATGCAATACCTTTAAAAAAAATGAGGATTCTTCAAGATATGGGGCATGAAATTATTTTGTTGATCGGAGACTTTACCGCGATGATTGGAGATCCTACAGACAAAACAGCAACAAGAAAACAACTAACAAGAGATGAAGTGTTAAAAAATTGTTCAAACTATAAAAAACAAGCAGGTGAAATTATTTCTTTTACAGGAACAAATCCAGCAAAATTTGTTTTTAATTCAAAATGGTTAGCAAAAATGAATTTTTCTGATGTGTTAAACCTTGCTTCAAGAGTAACTGTTGGGCAAATGTTAAAAAGAGATATGTTTGAAAAAAGGATGACAGAGAATAAACCGATTTTTATTCATGAATTCATGTATCCTTTAATGCAGGGATATGACAGCGTTGCTTTGGATGTTGATGGAGAAATAGGGGGGAACGACCAGACCTTTAATATGCTTATGGGAAGGGAGCTTGCCCGTGAAATAAGTAATAAAGATAAATTTATTTTAATTACAAAACTGCTCGTCGACCCTAATGGGAAAAAAATGGGTAAAACTGAGGGAAATATGGTCAAACTAAATGATACCCCTAGTGATATGTTTGGTAAGGTGATGAGTTGGACTGATGGAATGATTATTGCCGGCTTCGAACTTTGCACAAATGTTTCTTTGGAGGAAATAGAAAAAAATAAAAAAGATCTTGAAAACGGAGTAAATCCAAGAGATATAAAAATAAAACTTGCAAAAGAGATTGTGAATATTTTTTGTGAGAAGGGGTTGGGGGAAAAAGCAGAGCAAGATTTTATAAATACTTTTAGTAAAAAAGGGCTTCCTGAAAATATTGAAGAAATTAAAGTTTTGAAAGATGAAAAAATGGCAGATGTACTTTTGAAAGCCGGCACGGTGGAATCTAAAGGCGAATGGCGAAGACTTGTTCTAGCGGGCGGTGTTTCAAATGCAGAGACCGACGAAAAAATAACCTCACCAGATGAGCTTGTAAAAAACATTACATTGAAGGTTGGGAAGAAGAGATTCATACGGCTAGCCGTTAGCAACTAGGCTCTAGGCTCTAGCTAATACAGAATCAAAAAAACAAGAGAGACTTTCCCGAAGGGAAAGTCTCTCTTTTAAATATTTGCATTTGAGCTAGAGCCTAGAGCCTAATGGCTAGCGCCTATTCTTCATAATCATTATAATCTGCAAAACCAGCATCTAGATCATCAGCATCGTCGTCTTCACTATCTTCATTGCTCATATCTAGAGGGTCTTCTACAATAGCAGTCAAAGGATCTACCTCAAGAGCAAGAGGATCAACCACCGCCAAAACAGCAGGGTCTACATCTTCTTCAACTTCATCACTTTCAAAATCTAAAGATCCAAAAGTGTTTTCACCTAATTCATCTTCATCTTTTACATTATCATCATCACTCATACTTAAAAATTGTTATATTTATAATTTTCTATATTTGTAACAGATACAGATTTTTTTGCAAGGGGGGAGATATCCACAGAAGAGAAGTCAAAATTTATAACTCAAAAGTCAGAAGTTAAAGTCAAAAGTTTTAAGTATAAATGCATTAAAGTTTTGATTTTTTACTTTAAATTTTGAGTTATTACTTTTGACCTTTGATTTGTTTTTTTGTATGCAAAAAAAGTTAAACCCACCGCAATAGCATCATATTCATCGTCGTGTTTTATTTCTTTTTCAAGTTTTATTAAGAGAGGTACCATTTTTATTATTGCTTTTTTGTCAGCGTGGCCATCTCCTGCAACCGCACTTTTTATTTGTGGTGGGGAGAATTCGTGTATAGAAAGATTGTGTCGCGCAGATTCATAAAGTATTACACCTCGAGCTTCTGAAACGTGCATTACAGTTTTATGATTTGTTGTAAGAAAAAGAGTTTCAATTGAAAGGGCTTCTGGTTTGTATTTTGAAATAACATTTGCAATTTCTTGCCCCAACAAAGAAAGACGCTCCGCGTGAGTGTTTGTGGTTTTTGTTTTAAAGCATTCAGAAAAAAGTAAGGTTTCTTTTCTGTCACCTTCATTTTTTTCAAGCACAGCAATACCAAGTCTTTCGTATCCCGGGTCGATCGCAAGTATTCTCATTGCTCTAGTGTAAAGTTAAAAATGAAAAATGTAAAATAAATTCAAATTTTAAAAATAAAAAACTTTCTCATTACTGAGAAAGTTGATTGACATATTTCATCACCTCAAGCCAGTTTTTAACTTCAAGTACTGGGACTTTAAGTTCAAATTCTTGGCGGTCATCATGGCTTTCAAGAAACAAAAAACGGACAGTTGCTACCGCTGATACCATTGCGTTGTGAACTTGCACACGGTCGTCGATAATTATGTCTAAACAAAGACGTTTGGCAATCGCGGCCTTCGCTTCACGTTC
Source organism: uncultured Candidatus Saccharibacteria bacterium (assembly GCA_964525175.1). GTDB lineage: Bacteria > Patescibacteriota > Minisyncoccia > Phycocordibacterales > CAIZIN01 > CAIZIN01. The sequence goes on from CAZGFB010000006.1 coordinate 17,460, forward strand.
ATAACAAAAATAGAGATTGTTTGGTGGGATAAGTTGTGGAATTATCTTGTGGTGAGTAAGATAACTTGTCACTTTCCCTTCATCCCCGCGGTCTATTTTACTAATTATATAAAGTGTGTGGCCCGCCTGAGTCATTTGATTTAATGCTTCAATAGCGCCGTTGAATAGTGGGTAAGTAAAATTCCCATCTTCCATCTGCACAGTTTTCCCTCTGGAACGGTCTAATAGAGTGTCACCAATATCAATTGCAATTACTAATTTTTTCATATGCTTTCTTTTTTCAAATTAGCATAGTGGGATGATGACGTCAATAAATCAGCTTTAATTAAAAATTAAAACATTAAGAAATTATTTAAAAATTATCCCAGATAATGCAATATGCTGGGACTTGAAAATTAAAAATTTGAAATTAAAAATTACGTCGAATAAGCTTATTCGACGTTGGTGTACACCGACTGCACCTCGTCATTGTCTTCTAAGTCATTTGTGAGTTTTTCTAGTACAAGCAAGTCCTCATCTGAGAGATCGACTGTCATATTTGGAACCCACTCCATATTTTCTCGAGTAAAGGCCCATGAGGCAGAGCCCGGGGTTGCAATTTGAAAACCATTTTTAGAAAGGATGTGTTTTACTTCTTGAGCTGCTTTATTTCTGTTTTCTGTTAGAGCATCAATCATAATTGCGCATCCTCCGGGGCCATAAGCTTCGTAGGTGATAGCTTCCATCTGATCTGCACCAGTTTCTCCTCCTTTTTTTACAGCACGGTCTATAACATCCTTTGGAACATTTTCTTTCTTTGCTCGGTCAATAGCAGCTGAAAGGGAAGGGGATAGTAAATTTGCTCCAGCTTTCTTGGCTTCCATAGCAATAAGGCGAGCATACTTAGAATAAACCTTACTTTTTTGCCCATCGGTTTTTCCCTTCTGTACTCGAATTTGAGACCATTTATTATGCCCAGACATTTTATTTTTGAATTAGTTTTAAGATTTTTAATGCGTCACCTTTCCTTTTTCCGTGTTTTAAAAGGGGTAACATATATTTAAGTATTTTACTCAGATTTTCTCGATTGTACACCTGTATTCTATAAACATCTTTATTTGACCTTACTCCACAAACTATTGAAGTGGCCGGTCTGTAAAAATGGCATTTCGTATCTACGGCTATTAAAGGTAGGATTTTTGATTGAATATCATGGATTATTCCATCATCTTGGCAATTAATAACAAAAACTGGCTGATTTCTGTGATTAATTGAAAAACACCCCTCTGCATCAATATACCCGGCCAGGAAACTCAACGCTAAATTTTTATTCTTTAATATGTGGGAAGGTATAGTTTTGTGTTTTGGAAGTAAAAAAGAAAAGGAGTTGTCTAAGTACGCACGAATATGAATTGCTCCTTTTTTGTCGGGCCCAGTCTTTGTGACTTTTCCATATTTTGAAAACAATTCATTGATTAACACCAATTGTTCTTTCCTTGTGCTGTTACTACTCATCCTTATCGTTGGACTGTTTGGGTGGGTTTTTGTGATATGTAAATCCCCTAAACGAAAACCGATTAAATATGATTGCTCATTTTTATTATTTGAAAATTTATTTCTTTTGTATTTGGGAGGTGTTAGGGCTTTTCCTTCTTGAACCGTTCGGCTTTGTATATTAAATTCATCAAGACGATTCATTATCGTTCTTTGACTGCATTTTAGTTTATTGGCAATTTGATAAGAACTCAACTTTTCTTTCAAGTATAAATCGGAGAGGATATTTTTATTTATGGTTAACTTTATGGGCACAGACTAAGTATATCATATACAAAAATTAATGTAACTTATTTCTTAATGCATATCTAGTTGCCTCCTCAACAGTCTTAAAACCCTTTCCTTTCAAAGCTTCAGCAACTTCTTTATCCCACTTCGCACGAATAGCTCTTCGCTTCGCACTTGGTGTGAAGGGGAGGCCATCCTCAATAATTACCTGATTTAAGAAAATTTTAATAGCTGTGGACATATCCATACCTAAACCAGCTAAGGTTTTAATAGCTTTCTTTTTTGTCGCATCTTCAATTCTTATGTTTATTGTGGTCATAATTCAAGTATATACAATGTGCGCACAGGTGTCAAATTGGCTAGGGTAAAGAAAAAACACCAACTTAAGGTCGGTGTAGGGTTGGGATGATCCACGTTGGAGGATTGCGGAAAAAATAATTTGATATTTCTAAAAGTGACTTTTCTCTTTGTAAAACGAATTCATTGACCCTTTCTTTTGCGGTAGAGAACGAAATCACAGCAAGTCTGTCTTTGCGAAAACAATGAGAAATTATTACCCCATTTTCTAGCCCATACGTTTTCAAAAGCTCAATTTCTGCTTTATCCATTTGGATGATTGGTTGAGGTTGTGTGCAAAATTATTCCACTAAGAGATTAACTCAAAGTTAGTAGTTTTGCAACTTAATGAATGTTTTTGGCTAGGGCCTAGAGCCTAGCGCCTAAAGACTTTTCTATTCCTAAATGCCCATACCCAGCTTCGGTAACTACTCTACCTCTTGAAGTTCTCTCTATAAATCCAATCTGCAACAAATATGGTTCATTAAATTCTTCAATCGTGCTTTCTTCTTCAGAAAGTGACATAGCAAGAGTGTTTAAT
>CAZGFB010000006.1:20107-21049 GCA_964525175.1 uncultured Candidatus Saccharibacteria bacterium
CGCCTTTAAATTTATCAATAATAGTTTTTAAAAGATGCCTGTCTGTTTGTATTAATCCCATTTCATCAACTCCAAGAAGTGAAAGTGTTTCTTCCACAACATCTTTGTCTAAATCTTTTTTATGAACTTGAGCAAAATCACGACAGCGTTTTAAAAGATAGTTGGCTGTGCGGGGAGTTGATCTGCATCTTTTTCCAATCTCATGTGCAGCTTCGTCGGTAATATTTACACCAAGAATTTTTGCAGATCTTTTAATAATCATTCCTATTTCTTCGTGAGAATAAAATTCTAGTTTAAAAACTCCACCAGAAAAACGTGATCGAAGAGGGGAGGAGATCATTGCAACTCTTGTTGTTGCGGCAACCAATGTAAAAGGCGGAAGCTCCAGTTGTATGGTTCTTGCTGCTGGGCCTTTACCAATAATAATATCAAGCACTCCAGATTCCATTGCTGGATAAAGAATTTCTTCTACTGTTTTGTTGAGGCGGTGAATCTCGTCAATAAATAAAATATCACCAGCTGAAAGGTTTGTAAGTATTGAAGCGAGGTCTCCAATTTTTTCAATTGATGGACCTGAAGTCACTTTCATTTGTGCCCCAATCTCTTTTGCAATCAAATGTGCGAGTGTTGTTTTTCCCAAACCTGGCGGTCCATAAAAAAGAATATGTTCTGGCGGATGTTTTCTTTCTTGTGCCGCTTTTAATAAAATTCCAAGGTTATCTTTGATATTTTTTTGGCCCACATACTCTTCCCACATAGCAGGACGCAGAGTTTGGTCGAGGAAAAGTTCGTCTTTTTCTGACTTATTTACTAGGTCTTTTGTCATTGTGTATATATTATAACATAGGCTCTAGCAATTAGGCTCTAGGCTCTAGTTTAATCAAAGACAGAGGTTTTTCTTTTGGAAAAACCTTCTTGTTTTTGATTTTGAATTTTAATATT
>CAZGFB010000007.1:0-19762 GCA_964525175.1 uncultured Candidatus Saccharibacteria bacterium
ATGTAAGTGTTTCTCATTGTGCTACTAAGGCGATGCCTGTGTGTGTAAGTGAGAGGGGGTAGTCGCGCTTTACGTTTAATTTAAAGACTACGAAGAATACAATGGGAAAGAGACTATATGTAGGAGGTTTGCCTTACAGTACTAACGATGACGCGCTTTTCGAAGCGTTCTCAAAGGCAGGTAAGGTTGAATCAGCAAAGGTTATTGTTGACAAGATGAGTGGCCGATCAAAAGGCTTCGGTTTCGTAGAAATGGGAACCGACGAAGAAGCTCAGGCAGCAATCAACATGTTTGATGGTCAGGATTTCGAAGGACGAAAGCTAACTGTAAACGTTGCACGTCCAATGGAAGAGAGAACATCAGCTCCACGAAGATTCTAGTTCTAACTAATAGCTATTAGGCCCTAGGCCCTAGCTAAAGAAAGACACGAAAAGACCGCACGCTTCGCGTGCGGTCTTTTTGTGATTGACAGAAATATTGTGTCTGTTATACTATTAATAACAGACTTGAAAAGCACCCTAAATAGGTGCTTTTCGCTTTTATAAACCTATTCTTTTCTTTCAAGTTTTGCTCTCATATTTATACTAATAAGATTTATAAATTTATCTCCTGCAAATTGTTTGATTTCTTTCGCTGTTCTCTGTCCACGAGAAAGTATTAAAACTTCTTTTTTATCAATCTCACGAAGGTATTTCAAGACAGGAAGAAAATCTCCGTCACCGGAAAGTACAAGCACACGCTCATAAAAGCTTTTATCACGCATTAGATAAAAAGACATTTCAACATCACAATTTGCTTTACATTTTTGATTACCTTCTTCGTCCTCGTACATTTTCACAGGCTTCAAAATAAGCTCATAACCAAACTTTTCTATTTTTTGGTAGAAATGAACCTGTTTCAAGTGGCGGTCAAGAAGTACAAGCATCGCACTAGTCAAATCATCCTTGTTTTTCTCAATATAATTAACGAGATATTTTTCAAGATCTTTTAGGGGTACAGAATCATTGGTTAAATAGTTGAAGGGGAATTTGTGAATTTCCACGCCGCCAAAATAATAGACTCGTGATACATTAAAACGCTCCTGAAGATATTTATAAAGTTTTTCAAAATCAACACTCCAGCCAAGAGCTTTTTTACCTCCATAAAATAGATTTGAAGCATCAATATATGCGTAGGTTTTCATATAAAAATTATAACACAAAATAGTCACTCGAGTTATTGATTTAATTTATAACAAAGAAAAAACCGAGTCGGGGACTCGGTTAGGGGGACATTGTTCGGCTTGAAACCAATAAGATGCGTTCTTTGGTACCGGGAATATCAATTACACGTACCACATTATTGTGATAGCTATTTAACACATTTGTAACATGGTCTACGTCTTTTTTCCTAAGTTTAGGTGGAATCGGTAAAAAGATTCCACATTTATCAATGGTTGATAGTGAAGCATAGGATATGCAGTATGAAGCTTTACTAAGGAACTCTTCTTTGTTCATATTTTCTCTTTCTGTTTCTTCAAAACATACGAATCCTAACGAGGACTTATGTATTTCGAATTTATTTCAAATTACCATGTGGATTACTTTTGTCAACTCCGTTTTTTTGTCATCTTCGCGTACTCGCGGGGATCCAAGTTCCGTATTCAATACATTCTAAATTCAGACTTGGATCCCCGTTGCTACGAGGATGACAGAAAGGTTGAGTTTGTATTCATTCTTAATTCCTAATTCTTAATTCATAATTCTTAAGGATTATGTTATCATAATCCTTAATCATGCTTCTAAAATCTCTCGAAATTAATGGCTTTAAATCTTTTGCAAAAAAGAGCCTTCTTGAATTTTCTACCCCAATCACTTCTATTGTGGGTCCAAACGGTTCGGGTAAATCAAACGCCGCCGAGGCTTTTCGTTTTGTGCTTGGAGAGCAGTCGATAAAATCTTTGCGTGGTAAAAAAGGAGAAGACCTTATCTTCAACGGCTCTGCTGAAAACGGAAGAATAAACCGAGCGTCTGTTAAGCTTACATTTGATAATAGTTCAAAATTTTTACCCATTGATTTTGATGAGGTGGTTCTTGAGCGAGTTGTGCATCGAGACTCTGTAAATGAATATATGATAAATGGAAGTGTTGCTCGTCTCAAAGATATTGCAGAACTTTTGGCTTAAGCTCATATTGGTGCATCGGGACATCATATTATTTCCCAGGGTGAAGCCGATAGAATTTTGAATGCAAACACAAAAGAGAAAAGAGAAATGATTGAGGACGCTTTAGGTTTGAAAGTGTATCAATATAAAAAAGTTGAAAGTGAGAGAAAACTTGAAAAGACAAAAGAGAATATTGAAAAGGTAGAATCACTCCGCAGGGAACTTGCTCCACATATTCGTTTTTTGCGTAAACAAGTTGAGAAAATCGAAAAGGCACGTTTACTTCGTGAAGAGCTTGTTCTCTTGTATAAAGAATATTTGAAAAGAGAAACCACTTATATTTCTTCTGAAAAAGCACGAATTCATAAAGATATGCATCTGCCAAAAACAGAACTTGCAGAGCTTGAGAAAAATCTTGCTGAAGCAAAGGCTGTACTTGAAGCATCTAAAACAGAAAGCACAAAAACTTTTGAGCTAATGTCCTTAGAGCAAGCTTTGCGTGAAGTGGAGACAAATAAAAATGAATTGCTTCGTGAAGCCGGAAGAATCGAAGGTGAAGTGCACTCTATTGAGCGTATGATACGAAGAGAGAAAGAAGCTTTGATGCGTGAGGATACAAAAACTGTGTATCTTCGGGATGTGGAAGCTGTGGCAAAAAATATAGAAATTTTGGCAGGCGAGTCAGAGGGTATTTCAAGCATAGAAGAAATTAAAGTTTTGGTTCAAAAAATAAAAGACGAGCTAAGGGCTTTTGTTGAACACAACAAAGGTGTTGTTTCCACAGATTCGATCACTTCATATGAAAATGATTTAAATGATTTGCAAACAAAAAGAACCGAACTTGAGGATAAAATTATTTCCATTGGGAAAGAAGAAGTATCTTTTAGAGAAAAGATTGGCTTTGTAAAAAACGAAATTGATAAAGATAAGGAGGGAAGTATGGAGGCAGAAAAAAATATCTTTAAAATTATGGCGCGTCAGAATGAGCTTTTTTCTGTAGTAAATACTTTGCGAGGTGAGGAAAACAGACTTCAATTGGAAGAGGAAGAATTTAAGCGTGAGCTACAGGAAGCTTATGTTTTAGCGGGGCGTGAAGCTGTGAACTATGATGAATATGAGATAAAAAATGTAGATGGGGAAGTTATAAACGATGAAAATATGCTTCTTGAAAACAGAGCACTTCAGCATGACAGAAGAAGAAATATTGAAAAAATAAAAATTCGTATTGAGGAAATGGGTGGAGGTGGAAGCGAAGAAATTATGAAAGAATTTAGAGATGTTGAAGAGCGTGACACATTCCTTGCGAAAGAAGTTACCGACATGGAACAATCTTCTATTTCACTCGCCGTATTAATTAAAGAACTCGAGGATAAACTTAATTTAGAATTTAAACAGGGGATTGATAAGATCAATGTTGCATTTTCTGAATTCTTCCAAAAAATGTTTGGAGGTGGGCATGCTGGGCTTCGAGTTGTGAGAGAGGTAAAAAGAAGAAGGGGTGACGTTTCTGAAATGGAAGACTTTGAAAACCTTGAAGGAGGTCCCAAAGAAGAAGAATTTGAAGAGGGAATTGAGATTGATGTTTCCCTACCGTTTAAAAAAATAAAAGGTTTGATGATGCTTTCTGGTGGAGAAAGAGCACTTACATCTATTGCCCTGCTCTTTGCAATTTCGCAGGTAAATCCACCACCATTTATTATTTTAGATGAAACAGATGCTGCTCTTGATGAAGCAAATTCAAAGAAATATGGAGATATGATCGAGTCTTTGGCAAAATATTCTCAGCTAATTTTAATTACTCACAATAGAGAGACAATGTCTCGAGCTGGTGTGCTTTATGGAGTAACAATGGGTTCTGGCGGAGCATCAAAACTTCTTTCAATTAAGTTTGATGAAGCCGTGGTAGTGGCGAAGTAGTTTTGGATTAGTTTTTAGTCCGTAGTACGTAGTGAGTAGTAAACACAAAGAGAGACTTTCCCTTCAGGAAAGTCTCTCTTTGTTTTTGTATTTCTCTACAAACTACAACCTACTCACTATTTATCCTCTTGAGTTTTTGTAATCAAAAAGTCTAGAGGGCAAACTAAAAAAAGTTATCCACAGTTTTATGATAAAAAAAGTAAAGGAAACAAAAAAACTATGTTAAAATATAAAGTAATATGAGTTTTAAAAACCTCCTCGACCTTCGAAAAAAAACTCGAGCACGAACTCAAATTATTGAGCGTGTTGTTATTCAAAAACGATCATTAAAATCTGATCTTTTTCTTGCTTTTTCTGTTATCTTAGTTGCTTCGGCAGTCATTTGGGGAATATCTAAAGCAGACGAAGTTGTTAATATTCCAGAAGTTGTTCCTGTTGTAGAAAATTCTATTCCAGATTCTACACCTGTCACTCCCGCAAGTATTCCTGATGATTCAATTACACCCGATTTAAGCGAAAGTCCAGATGTTCCAGACGATAAATCAACGAACGAAGATGTTTCAACTGAAGAAACAGCAACAACCACAGATACACCCGTAGTCATTGATTCTGAAAAAATTGATACAGCTGTTGCAACTGATACAACAACAATTGATATAGCAACCAATACCCCAACTTCAGCCGACACAACCACAGGTGGTGTTCTTGCTGGTGTTATAGATTTTGGAAATCAAGTTAAAGATGTGATATCTAATGCTTTAGACAAAGTCACAGATTTAATCACCCCCGCAAATCTTGATGGGGAAGATTTGAAGGGGCAAGCAGCAACAACAACAGGAACATCGACTCAGCAAGATTTAAATCCAAAAACACCAGATGAGCAAAGTGCAACTGTCGAAGTTGTTGAAAAAGATATAGACACAGGAAAACTTATCACTGTTTCATCTCCAGATGAAAGTACCTCAACACCTCTTACTGATATTGTAGCCTCTACAATAATTCCAGAAATTTACAATGTTGGAGAAGAAAATAAAATTCAAATCAAATGGAGAAATCCAGATTGTCCAGCAATCGAAGACCCTACTCAACTTTCAGCTTGTCTTAATGATGGCTCGATGGCGTTTCTTGCAACAGATACCGACAAAAACGGTAAACTAGATCTTGTTGAATGGATAATTCCTCACCTTTCAACTCAAGTATTTGAAATTATTTTTATATCGAAAGCTTTTCAGTTGGATGCCGAGCAAAATATAATTGCCGATATTTATGATACGGTAAAAACCCAAGATAATAATTACGCTACTATCAACAATGGTCAATTTGTCAGAGTTACTTTCGAAAAAGAGCTAACAAACAAAAATGACATTACTTTGTTTGCTCGTTCTACAGACTACTCACTACCAACTACAGACTCGATAGAGGTCTACCCTGTCTACAAAGATTCAGAAGGAAATATAATTGAAGGTTCAAAAATTGCAACTTTTGAAAATATATCTGATGCAAAGACCTATAGAATTCTTTTAAAAAATCTTCAAATTCCTACAGATGTTTTTGATTTGAAAGTTACTTCTGACAATTCAGTTGATTTTGATTATATTGTGGATCCTGCAATTACTTGGACGGGTGCAACAGGCGATGATGTCTCTGTCGCAACAAATTACTCAGGCGACGCTTTGCCTGTCGAAGGAGATATTGTCACAGTCGCAAGTGATGCGACAAATATGCCTGGAACAGGCACAGCTCCATCTGGGGTGATTTGGCAATTTGTTGAAGGCACAACAAACGGAGCTATTTTGGATATAAATGATACTTCAAGCGTGCTTCCAACAAACAGTGGTACGATTACAACAAACAATGGAACAGTTACGACAAACAGCGGGACAATAATAACAAACTACGGAACAATTTCGGATAATGATGGAACTGTAACGACAAATACAAATGGTGCTGTTGTTAGAAATTATGATGGAACAGTGGGCACTAATGAATATGCCGGTAATGTTTACGTATCAAAAACTGGCGGAAGTGTAATCACGACAAATTCTGGTAATGTTTATCTTGCACTCGATGCTTCAGGAGCCATCGATCTTTACGGATCAGATATGAGTACTGAAACAGGTGGAACTATCACATTGATTTCTATTACAGATTCTATTGGTGGAGGTTCTTTATATTTGTCTTCTAGCTTAACAGTGCCAGCAATTGATGGTGTTGAACAAATTGTAAATGCACCTCTCATTTCTTCAGCACAGGGGATTACTATAACAGGAGATATTTCAAATAGTACAACAGATCACGCTATAAGCTTGGGAAACCAAGCACAAATTTCAATTATTGGAAATATTACAAGTAGTGGATCGGGGACGGGCATATATTTTGAAGGTGATTCCCCTACCGTTACTTCATGGATAGGTAATGCAGTGAATAATGGCACGGGGCATAATGTTCATTTTGTCGGTGTTGGTGGAGTTATTGCTTCTTGGGTGGGTGATTCAACTAATAATAGTGCTGCTGGTTATGGAATATATTTTGCGGGCGGTGGAGAAATTACATCTTGGGAAGGAGATTCTACAAATACAACTGGTACATATGGTATGTATATTGAAGGGGGAGAAATAGGTACGTGGACTGGAGATTCTATGAATACTAGTACGGGTGAAGGTGTACTTTTTAGAGATGGTGCGGTAATTACTAATTGGATTGGTTCTTCCGATAATATCCTTGGAGGTAGGGGCTTAAATGCAAGCTGTAATTCGAGTACGTGTTCAATTGTGAACTGGACTGGTAATTTATTTAATCGAGCTGATGGTTATGGTTTATATTTGTACGGTCTTACAATTACAAATTGGCAAGGAAATTCAGAAAACTCAGGTAGTGGAGAAGGGGTACATTTAAACGGAGGTGCAGGTGGTGAAATTACATCTTGGGAAGGAGAATCTACAAATACAAGTACTGGCTATGGTATCTATAATGAGAACTCCACTATTGACAATATATCTGTTTCTATTACAAACACAGGTGACGGAAGTGGTATGTACAATAGCAATTCCATAATCAACAACATCTCAGGCTCTATCTCAAACTCAGGTGGTGGATATGGTATTTCGAATAATGATTCAGACATTACGCTTATTTCTGGCACAACCACAAACTCAAGTAGTGGAACAGGTATTTACAACTACGGTGGCTCCACAATCACAAATATCTCTGGGACAACCACAAACTCTGGTGCTGGATATGGTATTTCAAACTATTCTGCAACAATCACCGACATCACAGGATCTGTTATAAACGAAGGCACAGGAAAGGGCATTTACAACACCTCCGTTTTCGAAAATCTTTCTGGTTCTCTAACAAACTCAGGTAGTGGAAATGGTATTGAAAACGAGAATTCCAGTATTCAGAATATTTCTGGTTCTCTAACAAACTCAGGTAGTGGAAATGGTATATACAACGTCGGCTACGCTAACATCGCAAATATCACAGGGTATCTCACAAACTCAGGTAGTGGAAATGGTATTTACAATGAATCGGAGGCTACAGTCAATGATATTAGTGGTACATCTACGAATAGTGGAAGCGGAAGTGTTATTTACAACAGAGGTATTGTTTCGGATATTTCTGGAGTATTAATAAATAGTGGAGATGGCTCAAGCTATGGTATTAATAATCAAGGTGGTGCAAATATAGTAAATATTAGGGGATCTTTAATCAACGAGGGTGCTGGTAGTGGTATAGGTAATAGTAATAGTGCTACAATTACAAACATCAGCGGAAGTCTTATAAATAGTGGAGGTGGAAGTGGTATATATAGTAACGGTTTAATTGCAGATATTTCTGGTATATTAACAAATGACAGTATCGAAAATACATCATCTGGCATTAATAATTATTATGGAACAATTAGCAATATCTCCGGAGAATTAATCAATAGTGGTGCAGGAGTGGGAATTTATAATGATACTGGAAATGTTACCGATATTAGCGGAAATATCACCAACAGCGGTAGTGGTGTGGGTATAAATAATTATGGTACGATTTTAGATTTGAGTGGAGCTATCATCGGTAATGGTAGTGGAACCGCTATATTTAATGACATATCAAGTGGCGTTATAACCGATATCACTGGAACAATCTATAACTTTTCTGGAATGACAAATTCTGGACTTGATAATACTTATATATCCGCACTCATAAATATTCCAGTTGCTCTCGGAAAAATCTGGACAAATGCATCTTCAACAGACTTGGGGAATTGGGATAATCCAGACAACTGGCTTCTTGGCGTTGCGACTTCAGGAGACAATATAATCCTTACGGCTTCTATGAATTTGCAAGGTGATATTACAAATGACATATATTTTGCAAGAAATGAAATAGTTTTAAATGGTAATGGTTTTACAGTCAACGGAAAGGTGGAAGGAATAAATGGAAATGACGAATTAAATGTGAACGTCGCAACAAATGGCTACGATGTAGATATTATGAATGCAAATATTGCTGGAAATATTACAGCCGGAGCTGGAGGAGATGCTTCGAATGGAGGTAATGGAGGCAATGGAGGTAATGGAGGAGATATTACTATTACAGGAACGCTTTTGGATTTTGATGGTAAAACTATAACTGGAGGAATTGGTGGAATTGGTGATTCTGCAAATGGTGCTAATGGTTCTCTTTATCTTGTGTACGAAGGACTCAATACAAATGGTTTTACTTCTTTCAGCGAGATTGGATTTCTTATAATTAATGGCACGACATATTCTGACACACCGGGAGACAAGCCTGGATGTAGTAATGGATTATCAGTCGGCGATTTAGGTTGTGCATGGAACGGAACCTTCAACCCTATCGATTTTTATTACAATAATGCAACAGGAGACGGAAATTGGAATAATCCAGACAACTGGTGGAACAGCGCAGATTTCACAGGCCCTCACCCAGCAAATCCTCCGGCAGGATATGACAGAGTTTATATAAATGGCGAAATTTTGACTGGAACGAATGCGCAAGCGGATACAATTTCCTTCAACGGAACTTCTTCAAACGCAATTTCGATTACTGTAACAAATAATGCAATATTTAATGACTCAAGTTTAAATACAGGAACAATCACTTCCGCAACGTCCACTTTCTACGAAGATCTTTCTTCAACTGTAAGTGGAACCGTAATTGGTTTCATTCAAAGAATCTTCACATCTAGTGCAACTTCAATTCGTAAATTTGCGGGAGCAGAAGCCGAAGGGGGGAGAAATGATTGGACGATAATTTCAACGGGTGTAAATACAATCGTGAATCTTGCGAATGCAACATACGATATTGCTACAAACATTTTCAAAGCATTACTTGGAGGTTCGTTTATTTCTAATAGTAATAATGTTACCGAAGCCGTACTCTATTGGACCGAAGTATCATCTGCACCTGTGAGTGGAGATTTGAACTGGAGATCAATTGCTTCAAATGCAGAAGGAGACAAGTTAGCTGCGGTGGTGGCTGGAGGTAAAATATACACCTCAACTGACAGTGGATCTACTTGGGCTATGTCAACATCATCTGCTGTAAATATAAATAGAAATTGGGCCGAAATAACTTCAAACGCTATTGGAGATAAATTATCTGCAGTGGTGTATGGAGGAAGAATTTACACTTCAACTGATGGTGGATATAGTTGGTCAACATCCACATCATCACCTGTAAATATAAATAGAAATTGGCGATCGATCGCTTCAAATAATAGTGGAGATAGACTCGCAGCGGTTGTGTACAATGGTAGAATATATACATCATCTGATAGTGGTGTTACTTGGGCCACATCAACATCACCAGTAATGAATGTTGCCAAAAACTGGAATTCCATAGCTTCAAATGCAGAAGGAGATAAACTAGTAGCGGTAGCAGCTTCTGGTGCTATATACATGTCTACTGATTATGGAGTAAATTGGGCAACTTCAACATCGGCAAATGTAAATGTTGCGCGAAGTTGGTCAGGTGTTGCTTCAAATGCTATTGGAGATAAATTATCTGCAGTGGTGTATGGAGGAAGAATATACACATCGTCTGATAGTGGTGTTACTTGGGCCACATCAACATCACCAGTAATGAATGTTGCCAAAAACTGGAATTCCATAGCTTCAAATGCAGAAGGAGATAATCTTGTTGCTGTGGTGAGTAGTGGTCTTGTATATGTTTCAAGTGATTATGGTGTAACGTGGGCAACATCAACATCGCCAGATGTAAGTGAAAGTAAAGAATGGAGATCTGTTGCCTCAAATGCTGAGGGAGATAAGTTCTCAGCTGTCGTAGCTATGGGGCAAATATACACAGCTGTGACCGAACCAACCGATGGTGTCCCCGTTGTTCCAACTGTTGTTATAAATTCACCGATTGCAATTTCAGCTGGTGATACAACAAAATGGGCACCAGATATTGATTGGGGTACAGCAAAAATTTGTCAGTATTCGTATGACGCTTGGATAACAACAAATACGGTAAGTTGTTCAAATAATGGTTCAGAACTTCCACGTCCAACTGCAGGAGAACATACACTTCATCTTCGAGCCGCAGATTCCCATAATGGAATTACAGAAAAAAGTATCACTTTTGTTTACGTAAACAATGTTGCCACATATACAATGTGTGGAGCAGATCTTCTTGATGAAGCAACTCGCCCATACTATTATTTGACTCAGGATGTGACTGGCCCATGTACTGTGACAGCAAGTTCGACAACAACAACTCTTAAAGGTAATTTATCACCTTCATCCGCAGGCTATACTGTCTCGGGAAATATTGTCGGTAATGGGAATAATTTAAATATTTCGAATATTACAATTACAGGAACTGTTGATTCTGATGGAGGAAATATTACTCTTGCAAGTGGATCTGTCGGAGGAGTGATAGATTCAAACGGAGGTGATCTTGCACTTTCAAATAGTATCATTTCTGCAACCACAACTTCATTGGGAGGAGACATAACAATTACAAACGCAACCACGTCTGATATTGTATCGACAGGAGTTTCTGCGGGTTCAAATGGGGGATTTATATCTGTAAGTAATTCAAACGTTGGAAACTTGTCTTCGAGCGGTGTTTCAAATGAAAGTGGAGCTGGAGGAAGAGCGGGTACAACAACCATAGCCACATCAACCACCAAATCAATTACATCTAATGGAGGAAACGGATCGACAGCAGGAGGAAACGGAGGAGCGATTACAATTTGGAATTCTTTGGCGTCACCACTCTCATCTGGTATTTTTGCAAACGGAGGCAGTTCAACATCTTGTGGAGATGGTGGGGATGCTGGAGATGTTACATTGACCAATTCTTCATATGGAACAGTGACAAACAATGCAGGTAGTTCAAATATTTCTGGATGTCCACCAAATGAAACACATACAAGCGGAACACGACGAGAACCAACAACAACAGGTATTCACACTTCTCAAATCCCTTCGGTTTCTTCCACTCCAACGACAAATACAAATACAAATTCGGGTTCGCATTCTTTTGTTCAAAACACTATCAATCGAGTCACTCTTCCTGTAAATATGCTAAGTCCAGTTAAATTAACTCAACTTCCAACTTTTGGTAGTGATACAAAAAATTCATTCTCTTTCATCACCTTAATACAAAATTTCTTATTTGCATCGTCTAATAGTTCTATTTTAGATAGCTTGAAAGGTTATCCAAAGCTTCAAAAGTATATTTCTGAAACGATGGGCTTCAATACAGATCAAAAACTTGTAGTGCTTTACAAGAAACCTCTAAAATTAGATGCAAATGCAGGTGATGTCCTCGGGATATTTAAAGTTATATCACCGAAGGGGAATGCGCTTGTAACAACGTTGAAAATAGATAAAAAAGGAAATCTAAGTCAGTATATTAAAGTAAATCCAAAAGATAATTACGAAACTTTGAAAATTTCATTGGCTACAACCTCAGAAGAAATAATATCTGGTAAATTTAATGATGTAAAATATAATTTTACAAACGAAAAAAATTCAATCACAACTACAATTATTATTCCAAAGAAAAACGGAACCTACACCTTCACGACTTCCGCCTCACCACTCCCTCTAATAATTGAAGTAGCAAGCCAAACTTCGCAATCCGGTCAGACAGACATTACAAACGCAACAAGTAAGCCGAGCTTGTGGAGTAGGATAAAGAGCTTCTTTGGTTGGTAGTGAGTAGTGGGTAGTGAGTAGCGAGTAGTGAGTAGTGAGTAGAAAATTCCGTATTTTGAATTGTCATTCCTGCGGAGGCAGGAATCCAGTCTGAAAATGCATTTGTTTAGAATTTTGAATTTTAGGTTTTGAATTTGTTTCGGATTTCGAATTTCGTGCTTCGAATTTAAATAAGACTGGATTCCTGCCTCCGCAGGAATGACAGAAAAAATTATTAAAAAAATTAACCCAATTAATTATGAACGCAGGTCTAGACAAAACAAGATTAGTATCAAACATATTGATGATCGTCTTGGTAGCAGGTAACATTTTCTTCTCCATACAGTATATGGACGGAATAAGACAACAAGCTAGCAAGGATACCCAAGAAGAAGCAAAGTCAACAGAAAGGCTACAAACAGCCCGCTTCCTCAAACTCTTCATCGATACAGTACTAAACACAAAAGAAAAAATATCTTTTGAAAACAGAGTAAAACTAGAAAGTGATATTCGTCAACTTGGTGATAAGGCCATCGCAACTCAATGGGACATTTTTGTAGCAAGTAAAGACACAAAAATCGCTCAGGAAGCTGCTGTGAAGCTGATGAGTATGCTGGGGAGTAAAATGATATAATTTTTAAAATCCCTCAGCATAACTTTTTTGGAACACGGATATTTTCTTGCTAGAAAATTCCTCGAGCTCGCGCCGTCGCACTCGCTAGTTTCCAAAAAAAGTTATGCTTTCGGTTTTTAAAAATTATTTAGAGGTGGTGTGAAATGTGAAATACAAAATACAAGAATGCCGGACCCTTCGGGTCCGGCATTCTTTTCATAATTCTTAATTCATAATTCCTAATTCTGCTCCTAATTGCTAAATCCAGCGTTTCCAAGTAAAATACAACACATATGAAGCAATCAACACTTTTTACAAAAACCCGAAAAGAAGCCCCAAAAGATGAGGTTTCTAGGAATGCAGAGCTCCTTATAAGAGCTGGCTATATTCACAAAGAAATGGCTGGAGTGTATTCTTACTTACCGCTTGGTCTTCGAGTGCTTAAAAATATCGAAAACATAATTCGTGAAGAAATGAATAATATAGGAGGTGTTGAAATGAGAACTTCTGTTTTTCAGAATAAGGAAGTTTGGGAAAAATCAAAAAGATGGGATGATGAACTAGTTGAAATATGGTTTAAAACAAAATTAAAAAACGGAAGCGAGATTGGCTTATCTTTTACAAACGAAGAGGCCTATGCGAATATTTTAAAGCAGTATATCAATTCATATAAAGATCTTCCTGTGTACCCTTATGATTTTAAAGATATTTTTAGAAATGAAGCAAGAAGTAAATCTGGAATTTTAAGAGGTAGAGAGTTTTTCTGGAAAGCCATGTACTCTTTTTCTAAAGATAAGGAAGAGCACGATGCTTTTTATTTAAAAGCTCAAACCGCATATGAAAATATTTTCAAAAGAGCTGGATTGGGCAGTTTAACATTTAAAACATTTGCGTCAGGAGGTTCGTTTTCAAAATATTCTCACGAATATCAAACTATTTGTGATGCTGGTGAAGATTTGATTTATGTGGACGAGGATAAAAATATTGCTATAAACAAAGAGGTTATGTTGCCTGAAGTATTTGAAGAGTTGGGCGTGGATCAAAGTAGGTTGGTGGAAAAGAAAGCTATTGAAGTTGGAAATATTTTTTCACTTGGAACAAAATTCTCAGAACCTTTCGATTTGAAATATAAAGATGAAAGTGGAAATGAACAATATGTAATTATGGGTTCATACGGAATCGGACTTGGAAGACTTATGGGAACTATCGTTGAAGTGCTTTCAGATGATAAAGGAATTGTGTGGCCAGAATCTGTCGCTCCTTTTAAAGTGCATTTAATTTCCTTAGGCAATGATGAAAAAGTTCAAAATGAAGCTCAGAGAATATATGATTTACTTTCATCAAAAAATATTGAAGTTCTTTGGGATGATCGTGACTTGCGACCGGGGGAAAAATTTGCAGATTCAGACCTGATTGGAATTCCGTATCGTGTGGTAGTATCAAGTAAGACTGTTGAAGGGGGTGTCTACGAAGTAAAAGGACGCACAGAAAGTGAAGCGTCAATGCTGACAGAAGGTGATCTGCTTGCTAAAGTTGCATAAAATGAAGAACTATATAGAAAAAGTAAAACAAATGATGTCTCATGACATCGGGATAGACCTCGGCACAGCAAATACGCTTGTGTATGTTCGTGGCAAGGGGGTTATCATAAATGAACCTTCTGTTGTTGCTGTAAATCAAAAAACTGGCCAAGTGGTGGCTGTGGGTATGGAGGCTAAACAAATGCTTGGTAGGACACCTGCTCATATTGTGGCGATTCGACCTCTTGTAGACGGAGTTATTTCTGATTTTGAGGTTACAGAAGAAATGATTGCATATTTGATAAATAAAGCTCAAAAAGATGAGAAAAAAATGTTGGGCCCGCGAGTGGTTGTGGGAATTCCTTCAGGTGTGACAAACGTTGAAAGTCGGGCTGTAAGAGACGCTACACGCAATGCTGGAGCTCGAGAGGTGTATGTGGTGGAGGAGCCAATGGCCGCCGCTATAGGCATTCGTTTGCCCGTACAGGAGCCAGTGGGAAGCATGATAATTGATATTGGGGGAGGTACTTCAGACATTGCTGTTATATCACTCGGTGGCATTGTACGCTCAAGAAATTTGAAGATTGCTGGAGATAAATTAAATACAGATATTATTGCTTATATAAGAAGTGAGTTTAAAATTTTAATCGGCGAGAGGACTGCAGAAACAATTAAGATTGCAATTGGTAGAGTGATTCCTGGGCAAGAAACTTTAGAAGCATCAGTGCGAGGTCGAGATCTTGTAACTGGCTTGCCAAGAGAGGTGATAATTACAGACTCCGATATTCGAGAGTCGATGGCTCAGTCGATAGATACTCTTATTGAAGCAACAAAAGAAGTTCTTGAAACAACCCCTCCTGAAATTCTTTCCGACATTATGCACAGAGGAATACATTTAACTGGCGGTGGAGCGCTTATTCAAGGCTTAGATGAACTTTTGTTCGAATGTTTAAATATTCCAATTCACGTTTCTCCTGATCCACTTACAGCTGTGGCTCGTGGTACAGGAATTATTTTAGAAGATGTAGATAAGTTTAGAGATGTTTTAATTCAAACAGACGATGACTTACCTCCGACCAAGTACTAATCGCGATCACTCATCGCGAAAAACAAAAATTGCTTACGGCATACTTATTGGTATTGTGCTGTTTGGTTTTTTGTTTAGTCAGCTTGCATATATTGTTGGTGGTCCAATGTGGACAATAAGAGAAGCTATTTCAAATAAATTAATTTCTATCGGGTCATATTTCAAATGGAAAGATTCACTTCAGAATGAAAATAATGATTTAAAAAAACAGCTCGATCAAAAAAATGCAGAAATAATTACAATAAAAAACCAAGTAGATTTGTATAAACAGCTCGATTCGTATATTGCACTAAAAGATACGAAGGTGAATGAATCCATTGTGCGAGTTGTCACACGGCCACCGCAAACACCTTTTGATGTTTTGTTAATTGAGGCAAAAGATGAAGCTATAAAGGCGGGGCAGAAAGTATTTTTTGCTGGTGTACCAGTGGGGTATATAGAATCAAAAACTGGTTCATACGCGAGAGTTTTCCTCTTTTCGCATTCATCTTCACAGTTTAGAATTCTTGTGGGAGCAGACAAAGTTGAGGCAGATGCAAAAGGTAAAAGCCAAGGGAATATTTATTTAACTCTTCCAAAAAGTGTTGTTGTTAATACTGGAGACACTGTATATCTGGCAGATGGCACAGTCCCTATTGGCACAGTTTCCAAGATTGACAATAACACCTCGACTTCATTTATTGATGTTTATGTAAAGATGCCATTCTCGCCTTCGAAAATAGATTTTCTAACCGTCTTAAAAGAATAGCTATATAAATCCGAAATCCGAAGCACGAAATCCGAAACAATATCAAAATTTAAAATTATAAATTCAAAACAGAATTCCTTGCATTTGTTTAATTCTTTAAATATTTAGATTTTGTGCTTGTTTTGAATTTCGGATTTCGTGCTTCGAATTTTACTAAGTAATATAAAAAAACTTACACAATGAAGAGAATTATTACAACACTGGTTTTACTCTTAAGTATTTACCTTTTACCTTGGTGGTTTACTTTTCTAGGTGCAATTATCGCCATTTTCTTTTTTAATATTTTTGTCGAAGGAGTTATTGTTGCGCTAATTTTAGATTGGCTTTACGCTCCAGATTTTTTCTATTTCGCAGGATATCACCCCGCACCTTTACTTGCTTTAGTTTTGTGTATTCTCGTGCCGATAGTGAAGAAGAGACTTCTGATTTAGGAGTACCTAAATAAATTCGAAGCACGAAATCCGAAATTCGAAATAAATTCTAAATTCAAATATCAAAATCTAAAACAGATGCATTTGAATTCTGAGTTGTTTTGAATTTATTATTTTTGTCATTTGAATTTGTTTCGGATTTCGTGCTTCGAATTTCGGATTTGTGAACTAGAGCCTAACTGCTTGCTATGCTATACTACTTCCACAATGTCTTGGTGGAAACGAAAAAAACGGCTATACAGCGACATCGCGCCTGATGAGATTTTTCTTGATGCGGCAAACTTGCCAGATTTTAATCAGGATCAATTTGAAGGAAGAATAGAAAAGCCGATTCATTCTCGAACTCTTTTTATCCTTGGTCTTAGTTTTTTTATAATTGGATTCTTATATTTGTATAGGATTGGATATTTGCAAATTGCTCGAGGTCAAGAATTTTTACAAAGAAGTGAAAATAATCGTCTTCATCATGAAATTGTCTTTGCAGAAAGAGGTGTGATTTCTGATAGAAATGGAAAATCTCTCGCAAGTAATATTCCTCAAAATGAAACTTCAGATTTTCCAAAACGTGATTATATAAGTGACGGAGGTTTTTCACTTTTGCTTGGTTATGTAAAATATCCTTCGAAAGACAAAACAGGTTTTTATTATAAAGAAGATTATGATGGGTATGGTGGAATTGAAAAATATTACAATGATTTATTGAAAGGTAAGAATGGAAAAAAACTTACAGAGACAGATGCTCTTGGTAAAATTACTTCCACGAGTGTGCTTGAACCGCCAGAGCATGGCCAAGAATTAAAACTTACAATTGACGCCGGGGTGCAAGGCAAGCTATATAGCATAATAGAAAAACTTTCAAAAGATTCTGGTTTTGATGGAGGTGCGGGGGCTATTATGGATGTGCATACTGGCGAAGTGTTGGCTATAACTTCATATCCAGAGTACAGCTCTGCAGTGATGACAGATGGTCAGGATTCTAAAACAATCGGCGCGTATTTTAAAGATAAAAGAAATCCATTTATTGAAAGAGCTATAGACGGTCTTTATACTCCGGGGTCAATCGTGAAGCCATTTATGGCAATTGCAGCACTTGAAGAAAATATAATTTCACCAAATAAGCAAATTTTAAGTACGGGTTCTATTAGTATTCCAAACCCATATAATCCAAAAGAAAAAACAGTTTTTAAAGACTGGAAGGTAAACGGCTGGGTGGATATGCGTCATGCAATATCTGTTTCTTGTGATGTGTATTTTTATGCAATAGGAGGCGGGTACGCAGATCAGAAAGGTTTAGGAATTGCAAATATTGAAAAATATATGAGACTCTTTGGTTTCGGTCAACCTCTACCAGATTCATTTTTTTCAAATAAAGCAGGGCTAATTCCTACTCCAGAATGGAAAGCCAAAACTTTTCCAACCGATCCTGTCTGGAGATTGGGAAACACATATCACTCATCTATTGGGCAGTATGGCTTTCAAGTCACACCAATGCAGTCACTTCGAGCTGTGGCCTCTTTGGCAAATAACGGAACTTTACTTTCTCCTGTGATTATAAAAGATGCAAAAGCAGAATCGGCTCCTCAGGAAGTTCCAGTAAGTAAAACAAATATACAAATTGCACGAGAGGGGATGAGACTCTCTGTTACAGAAGGTGTGGCAAAAGGTTTAAATATGGAAGCGCTTCACGTCGCTGCAAAAACAGGTACAGCAGAGCTCGGTGTTAAAAAAGATTTTGTGAACTCTTGGGTGACTGGATTTTTTCCCTATGAAAATCCAAAGTATGCTTTTGTTGTGATGATGGAAAGAGGTTCTGTAAAAAACACAGTTGGAGGAGTCTTTGTAATGAGAACACTTTTGGAATGGATGTATGCGAATACGCCGGAGTACATAAGATAATTTAAAATGAAAAAAGAAAAATGTAAAATTAATTCAATCACCGATAATCTCTTTCCAGCTGTCATCCTCGCGAATGTGAGCTTGGGATGGGACCCAAGCGCAAGACTTTGAGCGTTTTGTATTCAAAAAGCAAAAAGTGTACAGCGCCTGTAGGGCGGGGATCCAAGTTTGAATCCAAAAATAAAACCGCTCACCAGAAAATCTGGGAGCGGTTTGGGTTTGAAGAACGGTGTGCTTATTCGGGCGTGAAACCCCACGCTTTGAGGCGGGCCTTGCATTGGTTGAGCGAGGTTGCACCAAAGCCTTTCAGTTCCAGAAGGTGTTCTTCCTTCGCTAACACCCATTCAAGCAGTTTGCCGACGGTGTTGACTCCTTTTTCGCCAAGGATATTGATGACCTTCGTCTTGATCCCCAACTCCTCGAGGGAAAGCTTTTTGGCTGCCTCGAGGTCTTTGGGGCGACGCTTCCTTGCTGTGGGTGGCACCACGGGCGGGGAACTCCTCACGCCTGGATTGAGGAACCGAAGCTCCGTTTTGACCTGTGCAATTTCTTCCAAATCCAAATAGATGACGGGGCGCATGCCTTTCGGAACATGTCCGCCATTCTTTAGGAGTTTGTCGATCGCCTCACACAGCTTCACTCTGTCCGCCTTGCTCATTACTCGATGTTGTTTGTTTTGGGAGTATCCCATTTGAGATAGTATAACAGTTTGCGCAGAAAGTCAAATTGTATTGTGAAGTTTATGAAGAAATCCTCATTAATTTTTTCTGTTGGTTTATGATTTGCTAGAGCCTAGTGCCTAGAGCCTAACAGCTAAAGCATTTACTTTTTGTAATTTTCTGCTATTATAGCCTCTTATGGATACATCAAAACACTATCTAACAAAAGAAAAACTAGAAGAACTTAAAGAAGAACTTGTTCTTTTGAAGACAAAAAAACGCAAAGAGATTGCGGAGGATTTGGAGTATGCTCGTGCACTCGGAGATCTTTCTGAAAATGCTGAATATCATGCTGCTCGAGAAATGCAGGCAAATGTTGAAGATCGAATCATGAAAATCGAAGACATTTTGAAAAATGCAGAGATTGTTACTTTCCAACATAGCGAAAGTGTGAACATGGGATCAACTGTCACAATACAAAAAATATCTGATAAAGTAGAAAAAACATACACAATTGTGGGTTCTGAAGAGTCAAATACAGCACAACTAAAAATTTCAAATATTTCTCCACTTGGAAAAGAATTGA
>CAZGFB010000008.1:0-17864 GCA_964525175.1 uncultured Candidatus Saccharibacteria bacterium
ATTCCGGCGAAGGCCGGAATCCAGTCTTAGAATGCAGTACCTGGATCCCAGATAATCCTCTCGGATCGGATTTCTGGGATGACACAAAATATAGTCATGAGTACATTCCTTATTTTGTGTCATTTTCCACTCGACCCGATTCCCCCTGTTCCTCTTTCACTAGAATCATCGAGTTCAGAAACTTCTTCAAACTCTGCTGTGATTTTTTCTTGAATAATCAGTTGAGCCACTTTGTGACCTTTTTCAAGTCTATATTCTTCTTTGCCTAAATTTATCATTCCAACTAAAATCTCACCTCGGTATCCGGAATCAAGAACTCCGCCTAAAGTTTTTAGTCCGTGTTTATGTGAAAGTCCACTCTTATCCCAAATAAGTCCAACATACCCTACAGGTAATTCCATAGCCAAGCCAGTCGGCACCTGAACTCTTTCCCCAACTTTTATCAAAACATCCGAAACAGCATACAAATCCATTCCCGCATCATCAAAGTGTGCATAACTCGGAATCTTCGCCTCCTCATTTAATTTTTTAATTTTTATTTTCATCTTTAAATCTTACCACATTTAAAAACACAACCAAATCTAATGTAATTCTACTGTACCGGCCGGTTCACTAGAATTACATCTATAAACCCAGAAAAAAACCAGACTAATACTTGTACAACCAACAAAACTTGACAGACTCACATATAAAATGTAATGTTTTGAATGGAGATGTTAAAACAATGATCAAACTAGAGCAACTGCAAGTAGGGCTTCTTGTGTGGTGGACAGCCAGTAGATACATGTCGGAATGGGACTGCCCGGGAGTAATCACCAAAGTAGACAAGGCCAATAACAAGTTTAGAGTCAGAACATTTGATAATATGAAGGAATGTTCTGATCTTCTGATTAATCGTGACCCGGGAGATGACAAATCTGCCCTCGAAGAAATGATTATCACTACCGAGGAAGAAGTTCTGACCTTCATTTCTAAAAAGGAAGCTTCGTTCAAACAAAGAACACTTGAAGCTGAACAATCTCTTGATAAATTGAAAGGCGAAGCCGATCAGTATTCCAAGAAAGCAAACATTCTGCGAGTAGAGCTTGTGGCCAAAACACCAACGGGAATCATGCCGAAAATATAAGACACATACCACAACTGACCAATTAGGTAAGTTGTGGTTTTTTTATTAAAAGAAAAAACATCTCGTTAGAGATGTTTTTGAAGTGCTTGATAGATTAATTCGTGAATAGCCTCTCGAGATTTGATCTGGCCATTTTCCGAACAATCGATTATTTCCACAATTGGGTACTCCGACATTATCGAAAGAGCTCGCTCTTGAGACTCTCTCAAATGTTGTTCTGACGATTCAGCCTGATCTGGTTGCGAACCTTCTCTTTCTGCCCTTTCGTGAATAAGTCTCAAAGAAACTTCCACTGGCACATTAAGATAAAAGACAACATCCGGACGTGGTAGCTTAGCTCCACCATACTCAAGTTCATCAAGCCATTTGATAAACTCTTTTCGTTTTTCGGGATCAGCAATCTTTCCACCTTGGTGAATTTGATTGGAAGTCACATAACGATCGAGAATTACCAAAGCACCAGCATCGAGCCATTCTCTGATCTGAGGAGCAGACTCCACTCGATCATAAGAATAAATAACGGATGCAATCTTAGGTGGAAATGCTAAAAAATCACCATACTTCCCCTCTTTCAAAGCTTCAAACAAAAGCTTTCCAACGACATTTCTGTTGTAACCGGGAAAGTCCAAGATATGTGCCAGTGTACCTTCTTTGCGAAAACGTTGAAGCAGTAACTCTGTTTGAGTTTGCTTTCCAGTTCCATCTGTACCATCAATAACAATTAGTGTTCCTTTTGTTTTCATAATTTTGTTCTTTCTAATCAAGAGATTATACTTTTTTTAATATCTTGTCCACCTTTAACAATAATAAATTTTATTCCAACAAACGAGGAGCGCGTGGACAATTACTATTGTACACAGCGTCCGAGTGTAGTTGAGAACAAAAGGTTTAATACCCCGTGGCTTGCCACGGCATTTGGTGAGTGAAGCGAATCCAAATGGGTCCAGGGCTTGCTCTGGGGTTAATGCCTTTTATTATATTTTTACTAAATCATTTTATCACATTAATTACTTTCATCTATTTAAAAACTTTTACTTCTCGACTCGCTTGTAGACAAAAGAAGATGATGATATCCTGCAAATGGTTGTAAGGTCTATCTGCGCTTACCAGCTGTGCCTTGGGCCCGCAGACGATCCATTGGTTTAAATCCAAGCCGGATTGGCGCGGTAAATGTTCGTTTAGGGTGTTAGACTATCGACCTGACCGTGGTATGCGCAAGCTACCACGGTCAAATTTATTTTCTCAAAATCTTATCTATCTTCCGTGCAATTTCAACAAAGTCCTTTTCTTTCTTCCCTCTTGTTGTTTCAGCCGAGGAACCAAGGCGAATTCCTGAAGGGTCAAAAGCGCTTCTTGTCTCACCGGGGATGGTATTTTTATTTACAATAATTCCTGCCTTTTCAAGCCTATCGCTAGCCTCTGTACCAGAAAGACCTTTGCCTCCCATCCACACGTCCACAAGCACCAGATGGCTCTCTGTGCCCCCTGAAACGATATGCCAGCCAAGTTTCTTAAGTTCCTCTGCGAGAGTTTTGGCGTTCTTTTTTACCTGTAAAGCGTACTTTTTAAACTCAGGAGTTCCGGCCTCTTTTAAAGCCACAGCCACAGCGGCAACTTGGTTCACATGAGGACCACCTTGAAGACCCGGAAAAACCGCCTTATCAATCAGCTCACCAAATGATTGCTCTTTACCATTTTTATCTTTCTGAAATTTATCTTTTCTCGAAAAGATTAAGGCGCTTCGTGGACCGCGTAATGTTTTATGGACAGTAGTAGTTACAATATCTGCATATTCAAAAGGACTTGGATATTGTTTGCCCGCCACAAGTCCGGCAAAGTGTGACATGTCTGTCATTAGTATAGATTTTGAAGAATCAGCAATATCTCTAAATTTTTTAAAATCTACAATGCGAGGATAGGCAGTGAAACCGCAAACAATAATATTTGGTTTTTCTTTTTTGGCTATCTTTTTTAATTCATCATAATCAATCACTTCTGTTTTTTCATTCACACCATAAGGAATTTGTTCCCAGAATTTTCCTGTCGCTGAAACTTTGTGCCCATGTGTAAGATGTCCTCCGTGAGAAAGTGACATACCCATTACCTTGCCACCTTTTGGTACGAGCGCAGTATAAACCGCAAGGTTTGCAGGAGAACCAGAAAGTGGCTGAACATTCACAGCCCACTTCTCTTTTGATAGACCAAAAAGTTTTAAAGCTCTTTCTTGCGCTAGGGTTTCTATTTTATCCACAACTTCATTTCCACCATAATATCTTTTACCCGGATACCCTTCCGCATATTTATTTGTTAGCTCTGAGCCCAAAGCTTCTAACACATCCTTTGAGACAATGTTTTCGGAAGCAATAAGATTAATAACTTTTTTCTGTCTTTCTTTTTCAGCCTTAATAAGCTTTGAGATTTGTGTATCCTTCATGAGTCCTATTTTACAGCTCCGCCAAAAAAACACAAACACCTTTAGTTTTTGCAAATTAAATCTTCTTTAATGTCAGCATCTGTCTGTCATCCTCGTAGCAACGGGGATCCAAGTTAATTCCGAATTAGATACGCACTTGGATCCCCGGGAGTACCCGAGGATGACAAATAAAGAAGAGAGTAATGTTTTTAAATAAATTGACAAAACTTGAACTAGCGCGCAATATACAAATCGGATACAATATAAACACTATGAAACAATACCTAGATGTATTAAAAGAAGTGAAGGAAGAAGGCGTTGACCGCGAAGGCAGAAACGGCTTTACCCGTGGGCTCTTTACAAAACAGATGCGTTTTAATATGAGTGATGGCTTCCCTGCCACCACCACAAAGAAACTTGCATTTCGCTCAATGGCAGCTGAGCTTTTCTGGTTTATGTCAGGTTATTCAGACAACAATGAATTAATGCGACTCGGATGTAAAATCTGGGACCAAAATGCAAATGCTGATTATTGGAAACCTAAAGCCAAATTCGATGGCGATCTTGGCCGTGTATACGGTGTCCAGTGGAGACACTGGCAAGGTTCAGATGGAAAAATTGTTGACCAACTAAAAGACGTGATTGATCGGATCAAAAACGATCCAAACGATCGACGCTTAATAGTTTCCGCATGGAATCCTGGCGAACTCGATCAGATGGCTCTTCCGCCCTGTCATATGATTTTCCAATTTTATCCAGCTAATGGAAAATTGTCACTTCATATGTTTCAGAGATCCTGCGATATGTTTCTTGGGGTACCATTCAATATTGCTTCCTATGCTTTAATGCTTCACATTGTCGCACAAATGACAGGGCTCGAACCAAATGAATTAATACTCACTTTGGGCGACGCTCATATCTACCACAATCATTTTGAATCCGTGGAAGAACAATTGAGACGTACACCAAAAGCTTTACCGAAGCTCTGGCTAAATCCAGATATCAAAACCTTGGATGATTTGGATACAAAAAAGCTCTTGGAGCCGAACGATGTTTACAAGCTCGCAAGACTCGATGACTACGATCCAGACGATGCCATAAAAGCCGAAATGTCTGTTTAACAAACAAAAAACCACCGACTCATTTACGAGCCGGTGTTTTCTTTTGTGTTTTACTTTAAAATCTTCTCAACCAATTCGTCTATTTGCTTATGTAGCTCATCCAAACCCCCATCATTATTTAAAGAATACTGAGCTTTCTCCATTACCTCTGGAATAGTAGCTTCTGTTTCTCTTTCATGATCTTCCATAAACTCTCCAAAAGTTTTTTCTGCATCTCCAACATTTTCATTTCGTGTTTTCATTCTTTCATAACGAATTTTTGGATCAGCCTCTACCTTTACAAGTTTAAAATGAGGAAGAGTCGAAAGGTGTTCAATATCATCAAGACGACGCACACCATCCACAACAACAATATCAGAATCTAGCCTACTTGCATCAGAAGCAATAACTTTTGCAAGTAAATCTTGTCCGTATCTTTCACGTAAGATTGTTGAAAGGTCGATTATATTATCTCGACTTATATCAACACGTAATCGAATAAGAATGTCTCGAAGTGGAGTAGAAAATTTGCAATGCTTTGCTCCGTATTTTGATTCTAAATATTTCTTTGTAACTCCTTTTCCACTCGCGATTGGACCAACGAGCCCTATGATTATTTTTGCCATTCTAATAGAAATTTAATTGATAATTTTTTTACTTCATATCTGCGTAAGTTTCTAATTCCTGATTTAATAAATCAAATTGTACTCCAGCCTCTTTAAAAATTTCCTTGCTTCTCTTACTTGCATGATAATCATTTAATGCAACAACTCTTTTAATACCAGAGTTGATAATCATTTTTGCACAAACATAACAAGGCGTCATCCTGCAGTATAAGGTCGCACCTTCTGTTGCTATACCATTTCTCGCAGCTTGAGCAATTGCATTTTGTTCCGCATGAGCAGTACGAATACAGTGTCGAGATTGTGTTCCATCCTCTTGTACCACAGTATGCATTTCATGCCCAGCGTCATCACAGTGGGCACATCCAGCTGGAGAACCCACATATCCAGTAGATACGACTCTTTTGTCTTTCGCTATAACACAACCAGATCTTCCCCTATCACAAGTCGCTCGTTTTGCGATAGCTTCCATTATTTCAATAAAATATTCATCCCAGGAAGGACGAACGTGCGTATTATTAGATTCAGTCATATCTCAATTATACCCATAAATATTATAAATGCTATACTTGAGAAAACTTGTCCTGTTAGAAATTTAACTAGTTTATATATTCCAACAAACGGGCAAGGTTTTTTAAATATTAGTCATATTTAATTACAAATTACTTATCAAATTTCTATTAGGATGATGAAAACATTTATTATTGTTGCGGAGACGTCGGACGGGTTTATTGCTAAAAATAGCGGACATGAGGCCACTTGGACGAGCAAGGAGGATAAGAAAAGATTTGTCGAAATCACAAAAAGAGCCGGCGTGATGGTGATGGGTTTAAATACTTTCAACACTTTCCCTTTTCCCCTTCCTGGACGTTTGCATATTGTTTATTCTCCAGATGAAAATGCATCAAAAAATAATATTCCCGGAGTTGTGGAATATACAAAAGATACCCCTCTCGATTTAATTAAAAAACTTGAAGACCGAGGTTTTACTGAAGTAGCTATTTGCGGAGGAACAACAATTTACACAATGTTTATGAAATCTGGATTGGTGGAAACTATTTATCTAACCATAGAGCCAAAACTTTTTGGAAAAGGTATGGGAATTTTTAATGAAGACCTTGATGTGAAAATGGAACTTGTAAACAAAGAAATTACTGAAGGTGGAACGATTCTTTTAGATTACAAAGTAATCTAAAAGAGAATTAAGAATTATGAATTAGGAATTAAGAATGGAACAGCAAAAACCGCCCTTCGGGCGGTTTTTGCAAAGTTTTGAATTTTTACTTTAACTTCTAACTTTTGAGTTTTGCCTTTTGACTTATTTAATCACGTCAACCCCCATACTTCGGCATGTACCTTCGATGATCTTCATACCAGCCTCGATTGAAGCGGCGTTAAGGTCAACCATTTTCTTTTCAGCGATTTCTCGAATCTGAGCAGAAGTTAGCTTGCCAACTTTTTTAGTATTTGGTGCACCTGAACCACTTTGAATTCCAAGAGCTTTCTTGATCAAAGCTGATGCAGGACTCGTCTTTAGAATGAAATCGAAAGATCGGTCTTCGTAAACTGTAATTTCAACAGGAACAATATCCCCCATCATTTGAGCTGTCGCATCGTTAAATCGTTTTACGAATTCACCAATGTTAACACCCGCCTGACCAAGAGCTGGTCCTACTGGAGGTGCTGGATTCGCCTTTCCCGCAGGAATGACAAGTTTTAGTTTTTTTGTTATTTTTTTTGCCATAGTTTTTTTATATCACGACACTAATTTACGAATGGGAACGAATAACACGAATGGGTTTCAAATACTTATTCCTAAAATTTACAATAAGTCCTAATTTGTACCCAGA
Source organism: uncultured Candidatus Saccharibacteria bacterium (assembly GCA_964525175.1). GTDB lineage: Bacteria > Patescibacteriota > Minisyncoccia > Phycocordibacterales > CAIZIN01 > CAIZIN01. Next base: position 7,113 of record CAZGFB010000008.1, read on the forward strand.
AGCATCGAGGTATCTGTTCATTTGGTAATAATCATCCTTGGTAACCAAAGGTTTGGCCTTTATATCAAGCAAGATCTCACCATTTATACCAAAATCTACCCTATTTGTAAACACATTATCAATATCATCAATTGGAAGAGCTTTTTCTCTTTCGAAACTTAAATCTGTCTCTTTTAATACCTTCTCGATTAAATCGCCATATTGTCTTTCCCTACAAAAACGCCCAAGCTTGTTATGAACATCAAATAAAATTCCATTAATTCTATAAGAAAGATTTTTGTGAATAATTTTCTCTTCCATAAGAGTTTTATTATATCACTTAAACAGTATCACGACACGATATCTCGACACAAATCCACGAATGAATACAGCGAATGACACTAATGAAATACAGTAATTCAGAATTCTATTCGTGTCATTCGCTCCCCATTCACATCATTCGTGCCGAGCCGAAGGGATTCTATTCGTGTCATTCGTCGTAGTCCATTCGTGTCATTCGTGCCGTGTTAACTTATATGCGCTTCACTTGAAGGAAATCTAATTCCACCGGTGTCTCGCGACCGAACATTGCAACTAGCACTCTTACCTTACCTCTGCTTTCATCAACATCATCCACCTTACCTTCCAAGTCTTTAAATGGTCCGTCGGCAATGATAACTGAATCATCTTTTGATAGGTCGATTTTATGTTTTGGAGTATCTGCGTTCATTCGGCGGAATAGTTCTTCAACTTCTTTTGGGTTTAGAGGAACGGGAGTTGTTCCAGCACCAACGAAACCGGTCACACGAGGAGTGTTTCGAACAGCGTACCAAGAGTCATCGGTCACAATCATTTCCACAAGTACATAACCTGGGTAAATTTTTTCCTCTTCCTCTAATCGCTTATTCCCTTTGATTTTAATTTTTTTCTCAGTTGGGACAATTACATTAAAAATGCGATCTTCCATACCAAGTGATTCAATACGCTGTACTAAGTTACGCACAACAGCATTTTCATATCCAGCATAAGTATGAAGGGCATACCAATGTCTTTCGCCGGTTATTTGTTGTTTAGCCATAGTTGGTTAAAGTTAGCGAATAATATTTCCCAAAAGTTTTGAAAATGAGAAATCTGCAATACCTAAAAAGAATGCAACTAACACTGAAATTAGAATGACGAGCAGTGTATAAGAGAAAGCCTGCTTCTTTGTAGGCCAGCTCACATGCTTCATTTCACCCTTTGTATCTTTGATATATTCTATAAGTCCCATAATGTTTTTTGTTATTAAAAAGAGCCCCTTCGGGCCTTCTGTTATTACCCTTATATTATACACCCGTTCAAGAAATAAGTCAATTCGTTGAATTGGATTAAGAATTATGAATTAAGAATTAAGAATAGATACAAAAACACAAGAATACTTGCCTTTTTAGCCATATAAATGTGGATAATGTTTAGTTTGAATATTTGCAATTTGGGTGTATGATTGAAACTATTAGTTTTATCAGTAAGCAAACAAAAGAATGAAAATCATCAAAAAAATTCAAGGAGGTATACAAGATATGAGCATTCCAGGAGCAATGCTTTTATCAGGTTTAATAGTAGGTCTTTCAATATTTCTAACAACTTGGATATTTTTTGGAGGATATAATAATAGACAAAAGCTAATGACTCCAAATCCTGCAAACGCAAAGAAAGCAGTTCAAACAAACTCTCTAACACCTCAGCAGATACAACAAATACAACAGCAAAGAGCCACACAAACTCCAGCCCCAACAACACAAGCAGTAAAACCTACAGCGACAACAACGAAGAAGTAGTTAGCTAGTGGGCAGAATTATGATTTAAGAATTAGGAATTAAGAATAACTTCAGGATTATAAATACAATACAAAAAGTGCACCTACGGTGCACTTTTTGTATTATTCTTAATTCCTAATTCCCACTTCTTAATTCTATCTTGCACCCTGAATTTTCTAGTGGGAAAATTCGAGTACTCCCGAAAAGTAAAATAAAAGGTATTAAACCCCAGGGCAAGCCCTGGACCCATTGTGAGTTCGCTTCGCTCTCACAATGCCGTGGCAAGCCACGGGGTATTAAACCTTTTGTTCTCAACTGCACTCGGACGTTGTGAACAAGATTACTTGTTCACACGCTCCTCGTTTGTTGGAATAAAACAACTATGTTATTTTATTTACTACTTTTCTCCTGCCACTTCTGCACCGTCACCAAAAGTGGTGAACCTAGAAATACTGACGAATATGTTCCGGCTGTGATACCCACAAGAAGAGCGAGTGAGAACATTCTTGTTGCCTCTCCACCAAAAATAAACAGAACAACAAGCGCTAAAAGTGTTGTAAGTGAGGTGTTAATTGAACGAACAAAAGTTTGATTGATACTCTCTCCCACTATTGTTTCAAATTCTTTTTTATCTTTTGCCTCGTTTGAAATTTTTAGATTTTCTCGTACTCGGTCAAACACCACAATTGTATCGTGAACAGAAAAACCAAGAACAACAAGAAGTGCTGTCACAAAAAGCGTATCGATTTCCACACCTTGAAAATGCCCAAGAAAAGCAAAAACTCCGGCTGGCACAAGCACATCATGCGAAAGTGCAAAAACTGTAATAAGTCCATACTTCCAAGAAGCCACCGGCTCTGAAACATGTCGGAAAGCAAAAGTCACGAAAAGCACAATACATATAAGGACAAGTAGAATTGAAACGAAAGATTTTCGTACAGCCTCGGCGCCAAGTATTGGACCTATGGATGAAAATTGTTTTACAGAAAAACCATCTTCTTTTGAAAGTACGTCTTCAACACTCTGTCGTTCTGCATCTGTAATAGATTTTGTTTTTATAAGATAACCGTTGTCTCCAATTGGTCGAACGGAAGTATCGAGACTCAAAGGAGCAAGTGAAGCTGAAATCATATCCTGAGTAGGTACGTTTTTTGTGTACTCAACCTCAAGCGCTGCACCTCCTTTAAAATCGATTCCCGGATTTAGACCCCAAACCCCAATAGCTGTGATTGAACCTAATATAAGCAACGCTGATATTATGTAGAATATTTTTCTGTATTTAACTATATGCATGTTATAAATTTAAAGTTTAAAATGTAAAATTAAAAATTTGAATTCAGATTTATTTTTACACTTTTCATTTTTAATTATTAATTACTTCGAGATTCCAGAGCTAAACAAGAATCGACTTATCTTGCTATCTTTCATATTAAGAGCCAAGAGAAGTGTTCGTGTGGCTGTGATTGCTGTAAACATACTTGTCAAAACACCAATACCGAAGATCAAAGCAAAACCTTTCACAACTGAAGAAGACGCAAAGTAATAAAGCACAACAGCTGTAATTATACTTGATGAGTTTGAATCTCGAATCGATGTCCAAGCTCGGTGAAAACCTTCACGAATTGCACCTTCAAGATTTTTCCCTCGTTTTAATTCTTCTTTTGTTCTTTCAAAAATAAGAATGTTTGCATCCACCGCCATACCAATAGAAAGAATGAAAGCGGCAATACCAGCAGCGGTCAAAGTCACATGCAATAGTTTAAATATTACGAGGTTGAGAATTGTGTATAGTGCGAGTGCGACTACAGCCACAACTCCTGGCAAGCGGTACCAAATAATAAGGAAGGTTGCAATCACGATAAAAGCAATCATACCTGAAAAGATTCCAGCCTTAAGAACTTTTGCTCCAAGAGTCGGCCCTACACTTTGTGTTGAAAGAAGCTCAATAGGAACAGGAAGAGCTCCGTAGTTTAGATCTCGCACAAGTTGCTGAGCGCTTTTTACATCAAAGCTTCCAGAAATCTGGGCTTTACCGTCTGTGATTTCAGAACGAATTACAGGAGTTGTGATTGGCTGACCATCAAGAAAGATAGCGAGAACATTTCCAATATTTTCTTTTGTGATTTTTGCAAAGAGAGCCTTACCTTCTGAGTTGAAAGTGATACCCACTGTTGGCTGACTTGTTGTTGGATCAAGCTCCACAACAGCACGTTGTAAATATTTACCATCAAGACCAGTAGAAGCAAAAGCGTCTTCTAATTTTAAATTCTCTGTGCTTGTCGCATTTTTATATGCCTCTGTTGCGATACGAAATTCTAGCGAAGGAGTCTTACCAATAAGTTCCACAGCTTTCTTTACATCTGTGACACCAGGAAGCTCAACAGCCAAGCGATAGTCGGCACCTTTTTCTCCAAGAGCTCCACCCGTCTCAACTTGAACCGTTGGTTCTGTAACACCGAAAAGGTTTACACGTCGCTCAATAACATCACGAAGTGATTGCATTGCACTATTAACATCTCCGCCAGCAATTTTAGAAACATCTGCCTTATATGTAAGATGTGTACCTCCGTTTAGGTCGAGGCCTAGCTGAAATGGAAATCTATTAAAATATGAGCCAGCTACATTACTTGAGGCGTAAATAGCATAACCAAGAAAAGCACCGATAATTAAAAGGAGTCCGGCTCCCATACGTATTTTTGTCATCTTATGGCCAATTATACCCGCGTAGGACTAAAAGTCAAAACATAAAAAAGTTGTATTATCACGACACCAATCCACGAATTAAAAGCGAATGACACGAATGGAACGCAAAACCTTCCCCTCTGTCATCTTCGGGTAACCCCGGAGATCCAAGTTCAAAATTTTGAAATACATAAATATCTAGAATACAGACTTGGATCCCCGGGAGTACCCGAGGATGACAATGCGATAGAATTTGGAATTCCATTCGCGTCATTCGTCGTAGTCTATTCGTGTCATTCGTGCCGTGTTAGCTTATGCGTGTTACCGACCTTTCTGAGATAATAGTTGAGCCACTGTTCGTAAAGCTATTTTTAAATCCAACATAAATGATCTATTTTTCACATAATACAAATCATAAGAAAGTTTGTTTTTTGTCATTGATACATTGGCTTCGTGGTGTGGATGTTCACCATAAATTTGAGCCCAACCAGAAAGTCCCGGCTTAATCAAATGTCTTATGTTGTAGTAAGGTATTTCTTCATTGTATTTTGTTACAGCATTAAAAAACTCTGGCCTTGGTCCAATCAAAGATATGTCTCCATGAATCACATTCCAAAGTTGTGGAAGTTCATCTATTCGAGACTTTCTCAAGAACACACCAAATTTTGTAACTTTATTCTGAAGCCCTTCTTCTTTCCATTTTCCACCATCGTTTGCAAAAGTCATCGTTCTAAATTTTAAGATTTTAACTATCTTATTATTTTCCCCCACTCTGTCTTGAACAGAAAACAGTTCTTTCCCGTCTTCAAGTTTAATTCCAATATACACAAATGGATAAATAATAAGTGAAACAACACCAAGCAACACACCAACAATAATATCCATTAGTCTTTTCAAAATATCATAAACAAATTTTGGTGAAGTAGAAATATTTTCAATAAACCAACCATCCTTTAAAGTTGAAAGTGGAATACGGTCAAAAATATCTTCATACACCTTGCTCATTTCCAAAAAATTAACGCGAGAAAAAATAAGATTATAAAAATTAGAAAGTATCGGCTCAACTTTTTTATGCTTTACATCAATAACAATAGTTTCAATATCGTTCTCCAAAATTTTATCCGCTATATCTTTTTGAAAATCAAAAACATTATCGCTGTCTACATCAACAAAAGAAGAAAAGTAAAGATTGTATCTGTCATTTTTATTCACCTCCTCATACAGCTCTCTCATCTCTTCCCCGCTTCCCACAAGGATAGCCATATCCCTTCTCTGAGAAACGAAAAAATTAATACCGTAAAGTCGCCACGCAAGGATGAAAGCAAAAGACACAAACAAATAAATAATTAAAGTTGTTTTTGGGGCGATACCGAAAATTGGAATAAAGTAGAAAAACAAAAAGGCAATTACCATATTTGTAATATGGGCATTTAGGATGATGGATGGGATGCGACTTTTTAAGAGATTTGTGTGTTTTTCATATAGTCCGGCAATAAAGAATACGAGAATCCAAACAATAAAAAGTATAGAGAAAGGAAGAATGAAACTCTGAAGTAATACAAGGCTAGGCAAAGTCCATGAACGAACAAACAAAGTGACCCACAAAGCCAAAGAAAAGGCAATAATATCGCCCAAAAAAAGCGCTAATGCCCCCCTTTTATTAAGAATTGTCATAGTCGGTATAATATAACAAAAATCAGCTGTTAGCAATAACACACTAAGTTAACACGGCACGAATGACACGAATAGACTACGACGAATTACACGAATGGAATTCCCTCCCCGCATTGTCATTCCTGTATTGGAGTCGAGTTATTCTTTTCCACAAGTTCTGCCTTGTTCGCTTGTATACCTATAATCAAATCATGTTATAATGTTCATATACCAATTAAATTCATCCCGTTAGAGATTTACCATAGGTATAGTTTTGAGACTCGGGATAATTTGGTAAAATATATGTATTATTTGTAAGTAGATTATTAAGTAAATCTCTAACGGGATAAAAACTATGCCTCCAAACAATCAAAGCGAATCAGCTTTCGCAAACTTTCTTATCAACAAAGGTATTGCAAAGAGTGAATCTTCTGCAAATGTAATTATGATAATTTTCGTAATTATATCTTTCTTTATTTGCTATAAACTTTTATTCTAATTATTTTTACATTTTTAATTTTTAATTTTACATTCATCCTTCAAAATTTTTATTAAGACATTATGCAATACAATTGTATTTTAATAAAAATTGTTAATAAATGAACAAAAATCTATATTGTTGCATAATGCGAAAAAGTTGCCTGTGAAGTAACAATTATGTTATACTTATATTATAAGCAAAATAGATATATAATTTTATGAAAACATCAAACAACTTTTTTATTAATAAAAACTTAGTAGGATAAACATGTCTGACTTCCAAATCGAAGAGCGAGGTAATTTAGATGCCTCCAATAAACAATTTCAAAGATTCGAACCCGATGCACCTTCAAAAAAAGGTATGCTTGGTTTTCTTATGAGAAAAGGTATTGTTAAAAGTGAAAATGCCGGCAATTATGTTCTTATAGGCGTCGCACTATTTTTCTTTGCAATGTCCGCTTTAATGTTTGTGATTCTTTAGTCTATGTTTTTAAGAAAAGACAAAAAAGTTAAATCAAAAGGATTCACCCTCGTTGAACTCCTCGTTGTTATTTCCATAATTTCTTTTCTTTCTTCTATTGTATTAGCAAGTTTGAACACCGCTAGAGAGAAGGCAAGAATTTCTGCCGTTAATTCTGAATTAATGGAGCTTGCAAAAGGTTTAGAGGTTTATAAATTGAATCATGGTTCATATCCTCCAAAAACTTGTTCTGAAAGTGTTTGTTATCTTATCTATAAGGATAACACATTTGTTATTGACGGTGACTATAATTTAAATAATGCATTTCATGAGTTAAAAGAGGAAAAAATATATTCTAAGGACATAAAAGACATACTGTTAAATCTTCCAAAAATTACAGATTTCAACTTAAATTATTCAACTGATCAAGAATATCTATTGGCAATATCAGGCACTCCAAGCGACTCTTTTCAAGATCCAATCGACTTTCCTGGCATTATAAAATGTGGAGAAACCACAACTTTTAGTAATTTTTATATTGATGTATCTGCTTCTTATGCAATAAATACTTATTTTGACCTAGAGAACTCATACTGGCAAAAAAAATATACTAAATCGGGTGATAATTGGGTGCTTAAAACTGGAACTTACTGTATAGGAAATTAAATCTCCAGATCCCCAAACTCCCTCCGAACAATTCACAAAACCTCGAGCGATTTGCCTTTGGCAAATCGCTCGAAGTTTTTTCTGACTTTTAACTTTACACTTTTAACTTTTAACTTTTAACTAATTTAGTATCCCACAAACTCATTCTTCATCAAATCCCTATGCGCTGGCCTTGAGTACCTTGCCATCCCCATCATAATTCCAAGCCCTGCAAACTCCGTCACGAGATGTGAACCCCCATAACTCATAAAAGGTACAGGAATACCTGTCACTGGCAAAAGCCCGATATTCATTCCAATATTTACAATTAAGTGGGAAACAAAAAAGATAGCAAGCCCTGCACAAAACAGTGTCTCAAAATTACTCTCCCCCCTCATTGAATGTTTCATTATTCTAAATAAAATAATTGCAAAAAGAAGCAACAAAATAATCACACCCACAAATCCCCATTCTTCAGCAAAAGCGGCAAAGATAAAGTCAGTTTCATATTCGGGCAAAAACTTTAATCTCGACTGCGTTCCATACCCAAGCCCTTTACCTAAAAGCCCTCCTGAGCCCACAGTCACCATCGCTTGGTACGCATTGTATCCACTCCCGCGAATATCAGCGAGCGGATGCACAAAGTTCATAATTCGCGCTTTTTGATATGACTTGAGCCCAAAATTCCAAAACCCAGCGAAGATAACAGCCCCGCCCAAAACAACGAGCAATAAATGTTTTTTCGAAATACCAGAAACCATCACCATTCCAAACCAAATTGCAAAAATTGTTAAAGCAGAACCAAAGTCGGGGTGAAGAGCAACAAGAGCAAAGATAATAAAAGCATACACACCGGAAACAACAATGTGTTTAATCTGTGCAATCTCAACATGTCTTCGTGAAAAATATTTAGCAAGCACAATTATCAAAACAAGCTTCATCGGATCAGAAGGTTGTATTGAAAATAGCCCAAGGTCGATCCAACTTTGTGCCCCTTTACTCGCCTGCCCCACAACGAAAAGCGCAAGCAAAGCCATAACCCCAATTGAATATAGAGTCACCACCACACTCGTTCGTCGAAGAAAATGAAAATCAATAAAAGAAAAAACAAAAAAAATAATAAAAGATACGAGAATCCAAACGAGCTGGTGAGTAAAATATGAATCATTACCCATGAAAGAATTCATCGTCACAAGGCCTGCGCCTAAGACAGGTAAAACAGCAAAAATCAAATACCAATCAATTTTTGACACACCGCGCATTTTACCTTTTAAACTGTCTATTATTTCAGCCATATTTATATAAACAATTTTGGTATAACTTCGATTTTTGTAGGAACAACATTAAAAGGACTTGGCCATGTAAAAATTACAGGTAAAGTTTGTCCACCATCTATCCTATCTATATATGTTCTCGATACCCCCATAGAATTCCCTGCTTCATCATAAAGGATTGCCACAACTTCAACATTTGAATACATACCCACATCATTATTTGTGATGTTTGTCACCAATTTTGGGCTACTTGTTGCACCTGTAAATGAATTGTTTGAAGCTAGTAAAGGTATGTTTTTTGAAATTTGTTTTTCCCAAATTATTCCATCATCAAATTTAAATTCCACTCGAGCAGGAATTTGTCCTCCTAAGGAAATTCCTGTTTCAACAATTGGGATAGCTCGCTTTGCAGGAATTGTAGTTTCACCATGTCTTTCATACATAGAAATTCCATCTGTATTGATAATTCTAATTTGATATCCAATATTTTTCACACCAGCATTCGCATTTGGGTTTTCAACATACACAACAACATTGTACACACCAGAGCCCACAAGGAAAAATCTTTTCCAAGAAACAACCAAATCTGAAACTTGCGATTTACACATAAGTGAGCAAGGGTCTCCACAATCAATACCAACTTCATTTTGGTTTTGTTTTTTGTCAAAACACGTTGGAGGAACAGACGCGAATTTGTAAATAAGAAAAAGTACCGGAATCGCAGTGAGTCCAAGTAATAATAAAATAACTGATGTTTGACGTTTTGATGCCCAGGTCATATGTTGTGATTATATCACAAGGGACAGAATTAGGAATTACGAATTAAGAATTATGAATGAATTCCCCTCTCTTCTGTCATTCCGGCGAAGGCCGGAATCCAGTCTCGCATCTGTCATTCTCGTGAAGTCGGGGTGGGTTCAATCTGATGGGTATCAGATTGAAAGACGGAAGGAGCGAAGGCGACTGAGTCGGGGTCGAACAAATTTCTAGCAAGAAATTATGTGTGACCCGACTGCAAGACCGGAGGCTGACGAGCCGAGGTGTGGCCAGAAGATTTTTCAGCAGAAAAATACTTGTGGTGTAATCGCGGGAATCCAAGCTAATTCAAAAAATCCATAGTAAACATTTCTAGCGATCACTAGAAATGTTTACCGACATACATCTATACTGAACGATCGTTCACGTTAGATGTATGTTTAATTCAAAAAAAATATAAAAAAATAACCGCGCAAGTCCCGAAGGAGTTACGCGGTGGTTGTTCAACTAAAATCTATCGATTGAAAACAATAAGGTAAATCCCCAAACCGATAGCACAAGCCGAGGCCGATAAAAAACAAACGAGATTAACCGTTGACGGATCGACACAGCGAAGACGGAGGAAAAAATTTTTCATAATTCAAATCCAGTTTGTAGCTCCACAATCCTGATGTTGGCCGAATACCAACAAAGAAGATTCTGAAACCACTACCGAATTCGAATTTTTCCAATCTTTTTAAGGAACTTTATTACCTATATATTATAACATAGTTATGTAAACAATGCAAGGGTTTGCGTTCCGTCCCGCAAAAAAGAGCTCAACAGAGGCGTTTTTGCGGGACTGATTCAAGTGACTGTATTTCGAGTAGCCACGAAATACAGCCCGCTAACTTTATATAATGTATAGATGATGCTTTTTTATATATCACTATCCGGAGTCCGTAAAAATAATTTCTTCGAACGAGTTAGCGTAGATGCTTAAAATTTTACGAGCTTTTTAGAAAAATCAAGCTGTTTGAGACGAGCA
>CAZGFB010000009.1:0-1008 GCA_964525175.1 uncultured Candidatus Saccharibacteria bacterium
CTGTCATTCCCGCGAAGGCGGGAATCCAGTCTGAAAATTCGGACTTGGATCCCCGTGAGTACACGAGGATGACAATACAGGTTTATTTTAAATATTAATCATTATTATACCAGAAAAAATTATTTTAACTTATCGTGTACATCCAAACTCCATGAAAGCTCTTTGAGTTTATCTTGAGAAATTGCAGGGATTTTATAGCCGGGCTCTTTTGAATGAATTTCAACTTTCACATCTTCTTTTGGTTTTTCCTTATTCCAATCTTTTTTCCATATATATAATTTTGAACCAAAAAAATATTTAACAGCCGATTCCGCGACTTCTATAAAAGGGCGGTTATTTATTTTGTAAAAAGAAAGCATTCCAGCAAATATACTTACAGGAATTATTAAAGGAATCGCAAGAAACAAAGGGAAAAAATGGTACAGCGCATAATCTACTCCTGCCCCACCAACAATATAAATGAATTGTTTGAAAGTGAGAGAACCAAAAATTTGATCTTCAACTTCAATAAATTGAGGAATTTGATATTGCATGATTGTATTATATATCAGTTGGGAAGAATTAAGAAGTAAGAAGTAAGAAGTAAGAAGTAAGAATTAAGAATTATGAATTATGAATATAATTCTCTGCATTGTCATCCTCGGGTACTCCCGGGGATCCAAGTTAATTTGATATAATATTAAAATGAATAATTATTATGTTTATATTCTTGCAAGTAAATATAATGGCACTCTATATATTGGAGTGACAAACGACCTAGAACGCAGAGTATATGAGCATAAACAAAATCTAGTTGAAGGATTTACTAAAAAATACAAGATACATACATTGGTATATTATGAAGATACAGGAGAAATAAATGTTGCTATTGAAAGAGAAAAAATATTAAAGAAATGGGATAGGATAGAGAAAATTAAACTAATTGAGAGTGTGAATCCTGAATGGAAGGATTTAAGTCTAGACTTCTGAACTTGGATCCCCGCCGAGTACACCACAAGTATTTTTCTG
>CAZGFB010000009.1:1018-17458 GCA_964525175.1 uncultured Candidatus Saccharibacteria bacterium
TCGGGTGAAAAATCTTCTGGCCACACCTCGGCTCGACAGCCTCTGCCCTTGCAGTCGGGTCCCTTCCCGACTTCACGAGGATGACATAAAAGACGATAATCACAAAGTGACCCGAGGATGATAGGGGGATAGGAATGACAAAGAGATTTCGTGTTTCGAATTTCGTGCTTACCCCAAAGGTTCTTTATATGGATCGATAGAAATTTTTGGGGTCTGCGACACTCTGTTGTTTGGTAACTGTGGAATTTTCTTTAGGGAAACATCTATTCTTTTTGGTGCGATGTGGGTTGTTTCAGTCAGCTTTTGTTCAACAATATTTTTTGTCTGTATAGGTGCTGTGTATTTTTGAATTGTGTTAATTGGTGCTATTTCTGGAATGTTGCTTTGTGTAGCGGGGTTTTGAGTTGGTATTATTGGAGTTTTCTGCTGGTTTGTTGAAAATGTTGGTGTTGGATTTTCGATTTCCCAAAGAATAGAGTTTTTATCCAAAACCTCTTCTTTCTGCTCTTCCCCACCTTCAGACATCATTGCTTTTCTTATTTTATCAAAAATTAATTCATTTACATCATCTGCAATTGCATTTGCCTTAACCTCATCTAAATTTAAATTTGATTTTAAATTATCAACAAAGTTTTCAGCCGGCTCTAAGCCGATCATTACAAGCATTGTTTCAAGTTCTAGTGTAGAAATCTGATCCAACATTAAGTGATGCTTTTCGCGGAGTTTTGAAATCTCGCTTGTTATATCAATAGAAGCAATAACTTCACGTACTTTTTTTGGAAGTGAATTAATTTGATTTTGTATTTCTTTTTCTGTTTCAGGATTCATTTGTTTTATTTTTTATCACTAAGCATCCTTTTTCGAGTTTTCTTTTATTGCGTCTTTTAGCATTTTAGCTATCTTATCTTCAGATTTTTCAGTATCTGACTTATTTGCATCCTTTCTCATGCTCATAACAGCTTCTCTTGAGGCTCTAGATGGAAAACCAAGATTGCCTATGCGTCGATTTATTAGTTTACTCTGGAAGGCTTCGGACCGAGCTATTCCTTGAGCTTTAATATCAACATCGATTTTCTTAAGCTCATCACCCGCTTTCTTTTCAGCAATGTTTAATTTGTCGAGAAGGTCTGTTAACTTACTTGGATCAGACTTGATGTCTATGCCATTTGCTTTTGCAACTTCTTCCCTCTTCTTTTCAGCATCTTCACTTGCTTTTTTTATTGAGCCAGCTGTAGCGTCTTTCATTTCAACTCCCACTACTTTAAATGAATCAACTAGTTCCTTATCAGTTTTTTCTATTTCTTTTTGTATATCCGCCAATCGTTGCGTTCCTACTTGAAGATCAACCAAATTCCCCGTGTGTGTGGCATGAGCTATGTCTGTTTCAGCCTCAACTTTCTTTCTTTCGAGCTCTGCTTTTGTTGTTTGGTGACTAGAAACTGAATTTAATGCTGTTGTCATATTTTTTACCGTACTACTATCATTTTTTGCTTTTTCTTCAGTCTTCTTCGCTGCTTTAATTTCTTGATCTTTCATTTTTTCAGCAAAAGTCATTTCTGTTAAATCCTTATTTGCTGAAACCAGTCTCTTTCTTTTATCATCTTCAAGTTGTGTAAAACCTTTTTTGCCACCAAAACCAGCTTTTGAAACATCCACAGTCTTATCTTTAAGAAATCTTCCAAAGGCTGTTGACTGCATACTTCGCATCATTTCACCATCTGCAAGTCTTGTAGCTGTCCGGCCAACTGTATTTCTCGCTATTCCACTTGCTGTACCTGTTGCAATTCTAGCTGGCGCAGATTTCATTTTCTTTTCTAGCCAGTCGGCTCCACTGTTTTTTAGAAGGGCAGATTGTACACCAGAAGCCCCTTTTGCAGACATTGACTTTGCAATTTTCATTCCCTCTATTAGCATAAAAATAATAACAGTAAAGCCTAAAAGGAAAGCTCCAATACCTCCTATTCCATTTGCTCCCGCTGCGTTATTTTTATCTGTTAACATTCCTGCCAGAGGTGTTTTGTTTGGGTTTGCCATCAACGCTAATGCATCTAACATTTTTATTGTTATCCAAATAAAGAAAAACATAATTGGAGCAAAAAAGCTTTGACTTATTAGCATATCCCAAAAACTCTTTCCTCCAAAAGCATCATTAAGTTTTGGTATTGCAATACTTCCAACACCCAGAGGTGACATCATCATTAAAATTATAAATTCAATAAATCTGGCGACAAAGAGTATTGCCATAACAAAAAATACTACAGCTAAGACAAGAACAAAAATAGAGCCAAAGATACAAATGCTAATCATTGCTGTGTAGTTGTCTCCTTGAGAAGTTTTAGCACCTTGAAGCAAAGATTGTAGACCTAGTTTATCCATAAAAGCTGCGGCAATATTGTTTTGCTTTATTTGGGTACCAGACATACCATTTTGAGTGATCGCATTATACACTGTAACAGCAGCATTGTTTCCGACATCAATTATTATTTGAGTGAAGAATAAACTAAAGTTGATTAGAACAGCAACAATAATAATATTTGAGATAGTTTTCTTTAGTTGAGAAGTGTCAGCTTTAAGAATTGTAATTATAGAAGCATACAGAAGGAGAAATATAAAAGTCATATTTATAAGATCTCTAAAAATACCCCAAACTAATTTAATTACTTCATACAAACTAGGTGAACCTGTTCCTTTTAATGTTGCTGATAAATTGACAACGGTAAAATTGAATACTTTATCTAAAAACCAGCCTGACATTGCAAGAATAAATCCAGCAATAGGCACAGTTATGTAATATATTAACTTTGCCAAAATACATACTGGGTCTAATCCACAACTAAGATTTTCTGCTTTCATATCAGCCTGCATCTTTGCTTGTTGAGTTTCTGCGGTCACATCTTTTTGTACTGAATCCGAATATGTTTTTTGCTGAGTTTCAGTTAGGGTACCGTTGTTTGTGTAGGGTGAATTTTTTATTGCCTCCAGTTTATATGAATTTTTTATTAGCTGAATATCGTTTGCACCAACATTGCTGGGGTCTTTTAGATTTACAACTTTACCGTCTTTATCTTTATAACTTGTGACAGGTTTTGTGGTGCCTGTATTTTTGTCTATTTCATAAAGTATAACCCTTCCGTTGTTTAAATCAAAAGTACCTGTACGATTATCTGTTAGTTGAACAAGAATCTTATCATTTCCAAGAGTGCCCACTCCATTATTTTCGGTATATGTTCCAACATTTACTGGGACAAAATTCCATTTATTTTGGTCAAAAGAAAATTTTGTTCCAGGAATAGCAGTATAACCATTTGCTAGTTTCTGAGTATTTGTGTTCACTCCTGAGTTCTCTGCTGGAAGAGAATATTGTTGAGCCAAAGCCTCGTTCGCCATTCCTCCAACAAAAAAACAGACCAAGAAAATAGCAAAAAGTTTTGCTAACTTGGATTTAAGAGGGGTTGTTTTTTGTGCTGAAAAAAAATTCATTGAAAATATACTCGCTCACATTTCGCTGTTAGTATTTTATCAGAAAAAAATGTTTGTTGCTAATTATATAAAACAATAATCGTAATCGTAATTATATTTTTGTACACTTCACGCTTTTCTATGTCTACATTCGGGTTTTTCGCTTGAATACAATCAGGTTTTAATTGAATTTATAGAAATACCATAAACAGCTAGACCTATTTTCTCAAACCTTCAACTGACATTATAACTATTTGGTTAACTAGCGCACTCACTATTTGATTGAAATTTGTGGCAATTTCAATACGGCCAGTTTTTGAACCAAGTGCTCTATCTAAGCTCGCCTGCACTTCTGTTCCTGGTGTTGTTGTTTGCCATTGTGTACATTCTGGTTTTCCTGTGTTTGGATCTTTTTTTGTTTCGCTGTATTTAACACATTTTTTTAGGTTTAAGAAGCCTTTACCAAGGTCGATTTCCATCTTATTTTGGTCTACATTGTAGTTTATTCCATTTGCTAGGTTGTCTCGAGCTATGAAATATGAGCCAATGGCGTTGTTGTTTGGTTGTTGGGTCAATTCAAACCAATCTCCCATATAATCTGTGCTTCCAAAATTTGAAAAATTGTCTTTAATACTTGCTAGAGAACATTGTTGCTGATAATTTCCTCTGTTGTTGTATTCATTGAGTAGAGCAAGGCGGATTTGCAAATCAAAAGGCTTACAAAGTACGTTTCCAATTGGCCCTAGTCCTTGGAAAAACCCACCAACTTCCTTATCTGCTATTTGTTGAAAGAATTTACCTGGATTTGTGAGAAAGCCTGGTCCGCTTGTGCCGTCTGGATTTTTGAAGCCGTTGTTTATCCACTGCACAATACTTGCGCTCATTGCATCGATTAATCCGTTTCCAATACAAAAAGCAATTCCGTTCATTACTTCGTCTCTATAGTTTGCACTTTTTTGGTTTTTATCATCTGTAGGAACGCTTGGGGCTATCATGTCTCCCACCGCACCACTCACTTTTTGACTTACGATGTCTGAAATTTTATTTCCAAGCCAATTTCCCACAAAACTACCAACACAGCCCGAAGCTGCTGATGATAATACGCTACTGTTGCCTCCCTCTGCTTGGTCGTATCCTGTGTATAGTTGTTTTAATTCTTCCATGTAGGCACTTTCTTGCTCAGTGGTCATTGATGAGTTTGTTGTATTTGTTGTCGCCTGAGCGTTTGTTTTATTTACAAAAACTATCGAAAAAAGAAAAACTGGAATCAGGGTTGCTAGTAATAGGAGTTTTTTTGTTTTTTTCATACTTTTACCATTTGAGATAAAAAATAGTTGAGAATTTTTCTCTATTTTTTGATTATTTGTTAAATTTTTATTGAAATGCATATATTTATTAAATTAGATCTATCTCAAATGAATGAAATTATTGAATCGCTTCAACTAATTTGCTTCCAGCTTCTTCGGTTGTAAATATTATACCACTCTTTTTTATAAAATCAGAAATATTTTGATACAAAGCTGTTTTTTCTTGTTCTATTTCGCTTATTTGTTTAATTATAGCTAGGGCTTTTAATGGGTCAGCCTTTGCCTCCTCAAGAGCATAAATCTTTTCCCCCATCAAATAGTGGGCGTTTAACAAGCTTAAATACGGCATATTTAATTCTTGGGTAATTGGAATTTTCGATAATTCATCGGCGCATTTTTTATACAAATTTCCTGTTTTGATTGGGTCTTCGGTTGTTTTTGCGGTATTTTTTACATTGTAAATGCAAGTTTCCTCTTTTGTTACAAAAGAATTTATAAAATTTCTTAAGTTTTCATCGGTACTGCTCAATATTTTAAGGTCTCCCAAGGCATAATGAGCAGTGTTTCCAAGGTCGAGTGATTTATATGCCTCCACCGCTTCATTAATTAAGGATTGACTATCGGCCTCATTTATACCAGTGTTGCCATTTGCTGTATAATATTTTGCAAATAAACTTTTTGAAAAACTTTCTGTTAGATTCTCATTACCCGCTGTGGTGTTTGTGGTTTGAGCCTCAACATTAGAATTTGTCGAAGTTTCGTTGTTTTGACTAAGGTTTTTTGTGGATGTTCCAGAGCTCGTTTCAAGATTTACAAGGCCAAAAGTTTTGGTTGTTTGATTTTTTGCGATGTAGATTGAGCTAACAGCGAGAATACATGCAATTAAAATATACAATGTTTTTTTAGTAGGTTTATACATACAGATAGTATATCAAAACTCGTGGTATAATAAAAATCAAATGAAGAATTTTTATACAAAACTTTTTTACTTTGCTTTTGCTTTATTGGCATTTCCTTTGTTTTCAAATGCGTACACCTTTGTAAATGATTTAAAACAAGGTGTTTATAATAATGACGTTGTTGAGTTACAAAAAATTTTAAATTCAGATATCGCAACTAAAGTTGTTGAATCTGGTGCTGGATCGCCGGGCAATGAAACGAATTATTTTGGTGGCCTTACAAAACAGGCTGTAATTCGCTTTCAGGAAAAATACAGAAATGAGATTTTAACTCCGAATGGTTTAAGTTTTGGAACGGGTTTTGTGGGCGGGGCAACAAGAAATAAGCTCAATTTGTTCAATAACCAAGCCGTAAAAACACCAAATTCAAATTCAATCAATAATAATTCGGCAAATGTTTCTCTCGACAAGTCTACAAACTTTGTTGCAGGAGTTGTTTCTTCGGAATATTTGTTTAAGGGTATGGCACTTGATGTCTACATATCTAATATCTCCCCTTTTGAAATTAAAGCTTCAGATATTCTAACAATTAAAGCAAAAGGTTTGCTTGCTGAAAATACATTGCATATCGGGGATTCATATTCAGTAAAAATTAATTCTTCAAGCGAAATTGTAAAAATTCCTGTACCAAATATAAATAACGGGGTTTACCAAGTTTGGATTGAAAATAAAAACGGCACAAGTAAAGAAAAATCTCCGCAATATATAAAAATATCTAATCAAACAAAAGATTCTCTTGTAATAACAAAGTCTTACCCGCAGACAACATCAATTAATGGGGTTATCACTGTCGAAGGCTCAGGTTTTGACGTACAAAACAATACAATATATTCAACTTTAGGTGTTTTGAATAATGTCCCTTCAGAGAATGGAAAAATTAAGTTTAAAGTAGCTGATTTTCCAGAAATTAAAAAAAATTCACGTGATGGTGTTGGCGGTGGAGGTGTGATTACTTACAGTATAAATAATTCAAGTCAAAAAAGTGCAAATTTTGGTTATTTTACTCTCTCCTCAACTTTCGTAGAAAAAGATAAAAATGTGTTTAGTTCATTTTTTTCATTTTTCAAAAAAACAATAGATTATGTGTATGGAACAAAGAAAGCTTATGCGTTTGTGGCTAGGCTGTTTGACGGTGGAACTATTGGGGGTATGGAGGTTATGTGTACATGCAGTGGAGGAATTGATATTAACTATTCTAGCTATGTTGATAACTCAGATCATGAGTATATATATCAAATTGGTAGTACAAAGTTATATGAAAAAAATAATTTTATGAAAGAAGATTCATACTTTCTAGCCACATTGATTCCATATGGGATTTGTATGGTTTACATTGGAGAGGGGTGTGATAGTGAGGGAGATCCGGAAGGGACATTAACGGGGATTGGGACATCGTAGGAGGTAGAATTAAGAATTAGGAATTATGAATTAGGAATAGATACAAGAAATGCCGGGCTCTTCGAGCTCGGCATTCTTAATTCTTAATTCTTAATTCTTAATTCCTAATTCTGTTCACAATCTCGAGCCATTGGGTGAGAGATAGATTTTCTGCTCTTTCATTTTCATTTATTCCGAGCTCAGCAAGTGTTTCCTTTGAAACGAGGCCTTTTAAATTGCTCGAAAGTGTTTTTCTTTTGTGTGCAAAACCAGCTTTAACAATTTCAAAGAATTTTTCTTCCTGTTTTTCATTTGCAAAATTCTTTTTTGAAATATTATCAATAAGCAAAATTGCGGAATCAACTTTTGGTGGTGGGAAAAAACATCCAGCTTTAACTGTTTGAATATATTTCGGTTCCCCATAAGCTTTTACGCTTATTGAAAGAATACTCTCCTTCCCTTCTTTTATTTTTGATGAGCCTTGAATAGCTGTTGTAATTCTTTCTGCAACTTCCTTTTGGACTAAAACCACAATAAGTGAGGGTTGAAAATCGCCTGATAAAAATTTTCTAGTAATTTCTCCGGTTATGTAGTAGGGGATGTTGGCCACTAGTTTGTAGTGAGTAGCCCGCCCTCCTAAGTTTTTGCTACTGCAAAAATTTTGGAGGGTAAATAGTTCGTAGTGAGATAGGTCAAATTCTAAAATATCACCGTGAATTAATGTTAATTGTTTTGATTTTATTTCTTTTGCAAAAAGTTCTTCAAGGACAGGAATTAGGCGATCATCTTTTTCTATTGCAATTACATTTGCTCCGGCACTTAGAAGCCTTTTTGTAAGAGCGCCTTTCCCCGGCCCAATTTCAAGCACTGTATCCCCTTTCACAACTCTGCCAGCCTTAATAATTGCATCCAAAGCCCCATCAGAATTCAAAAAATTCTGCCCAAGTGATTTCTTGGCTTTTATTCCGAATTCTTCTTGATCGGCACCTTCTTCTTTTGTAGTATCATTTCTCTTCATTATGCACAGTGTAACAGAAATTTATTAATTAAAAAGCAGTGGGGAACTTTAAGTTCCCCACTGCTTTTTTAACTTTTGATTTTTTACTTTACCTTTTGACTTCTAAGTTTTGACCTTTGACTTACCTAGAAGTCTATAAGGTACTCCCTCTTCTTCCTCTCCGGCTTTGCCGGTTCTTCCTCAAAATGTTCGTCGCCAATATCTCCAATGAATTCCGAAGGTATTCCCATTCTTTTTTCTCCGAAAATTGTTCGTATGCTTGCACAGGAAAGAAAAACTTTTTTCCCTGCCCTTGTCACCGCCACATACATAAGTCGCCTCTCTTCCTCTTCATCCTTCACTTCTCCATCTCTTCTGCTTGGAAAAAGTCCTTCTTCAAGTCCTGTCACAAATACATAATCAAATTCTAAACCTTTTGATGCGTGAATTGTCATAAGTTTCACAGCGGGTTTTTTCTCATCGACTTCATCCTGATCGCTTGCCAAAGCTGTTTCCTCAAGCATTTTTTCTATTCCCTCCCCTTGTGGCATTGCATCGTATTTTAGTGCCAAGGTCACAAGCTCTTTAATGTTTTGAAGTCTTTCTAAACCTTCATCGCCTTCTTTCATTAAACATGTTTCGATTCCAGATTCTTTCAAAATAAATTTCACAACTTCACTTGGTTTCTTACTTCCCAATTCCGCTTGAAGTCTTGAAATAAAACGTCGAAACGAAGCCACATTCTCCCCCGCTTTTCCAGGAAGCTCATGCTCTTTGCCTTCAATAATTTTTAGAAGTGTAACTTTTCCAATTCCTCTCGGTGGAACATTTACAATTCTTGTTAAATCGGAAAGTGATTCTGGATTTAATGCAAAACGTATAAACGAAAGGATATCTTTAACTTCTTTTCTTTCGAAGAAACGTGTACCGATAAGTTCATAAGCTATGCCATAAGAAAGGAAAGCTTCTTCAATTGCCCGTGACTGGAAGTTTGTTCGATAAAGAACAGCTATTGCTTCTGGTTTTATTCCTTTTTCAAAAAGTTCTTGGGCTGTTCGCGCAATATATCGCGCTTCATCATTTTCATCATAGGCAGTATAAAGAGAGACCTTCTCCCCTTCTTCATTTTCGGTAAACATATTTTTCTCTCGGCGATTTTTATTCTTCTTGATTATATTGTTTGCTGCTCCGAGAATTGTTTTTGTTGAACGATAATTTTGTTCAAGTAAAACTATTTTTGCATCTGGATAATCATTTTCAAAATTTAAAATGTT
Source organism: uncultured Candidatus Saccharibacteria bacterium (assembly GCA_964525175.1). GTDB lineage: Bacteria > Patescibacteriota > Minisyncoccia > Phycocordibacterales > CAIZIN01 > CAIZIN01. The sequence continues at coordinate 10,392 of CAZGFB010000009.1, forward strand.
TTCAATGTTTGCGCCTCTAAAGCTGTATATCATTTGATCTATATCACCCACAACACAAAGATTTCTTTTACTACTCAAAAGAAGCCTCGCTAGCTTGTACTGCACCTCGTTGGTGTCTTGATATTCGTCGATATGAACATACTGCCATGTTTTTTGATATCGTTCGCGTACGGCCTGATTGTCGCGTAATAGAAGCATTGTTTTAAGTAACAAGTCGTCGAAGTCGAGGGCTTTTTCTTTTTTTAATCTATTTTCGTAATGTTCCCAAACATTTGCTACAACGCTTCGCATATAATCTCTGCCCGCGTTTTCTTTGAATGTTTCGTATGTCATTCCATTTCCCTTTTCTCTTGAAATAATTCCAAGGATTTTTGCTGGTTCAAATTGTTTTGGGTCGAGTCCATTTGCCACAATTCCTGCTTTTACTGCTCTTTTGGAATCATCACGGTCAAAAATTGTAAAATTGCGAGTAAGGCCGAGTAAATGTGCGTTTTCTTTTAATATATGTACTCCGAGTGAGTGAAATGTACTCACAAAAGGTCTTTCACGCATTGAAACTGGTCTGTTTAAGTCTGGATCGCTTGAAAGAATAGAAATCACTCTTTCGCGCATTTCTTTTGCTGCCTTGTTGGTAAATGTAATTGCAAGAATTGCTTCTGGGGCCACTCCAGATTTCACAAGCTCAGCAATTCGTGAAGTAATTGTTTTTGTTTTTCCAGCACCAGCACCAGCAAGGATCATAAGAGGGCCGTCTTTATGAATGGATGCTTCGTGTTGGCGTTCGTTTAAATTTGTTTTCATCGAGATAACTATAGCATAGGATTGAGTACAATCCTCGCAGACTTACGCAAACTGGACGCAGACGACGCAGACTTGAATTCAGAATTCCGCATTGTCATTGCCGGCTCGATCGGCAATCCAGGCCTGTATTTGTATTTTTCTATGCAAAATCTTTCTCGGTGAAAGTTTTGTGTCGCACGGATATTTTTCTGCTGAAAAATTCCTCGAGATCGCGCCGTCGCGCTCTCTAGGCTCCCCAAAACTTCCACGCTCAACGATTTTTGTAAAATAATCTCGATTACAGTGTATTTTTGTGTTAGGTGGAGGGCTGTTTTTCTTAAGTACAAGAAAAACAGACTATTATAGTTTTTCCAAGTGGAGACCTTGGAAAATATAAATGCCGAGCGTCGTAAGACGCTCGGCATTTTGAATTTTGTTTATTATTTTGGATTTAGTATTTGTTTCGGATTTCGTGCTTCGTGCTTCGAATTTATTCGCTATGCGAATTGTTGCGTAAGCGACAAACTCTCCTCTTTCACTTTCTCCAGCTCTTCTTTTATCAACTCGTCGAGGTTTTTAACTTTCTCTTTCAAAAATGCGTAAGGTTTTTCAAAGTCGTCTCCTGCACTTTCTAAAACATCATGAAGTTCCTCTTTATCCTCATTATTCATTTCAATCATAACTCGGAAGAGCACTGAACGAAAAACCATTTCATCAATTTCTTCGAGCAAAGAATCACGAACGGCTTTTGGCAAGCGAGAAAGTCCAAAAGCTTCTGCAATTAAATCTAAATGTGATGAATTGTTAGGCATTTTCTTCTTGATTAATTCCCAATAAGTTTTTTGTTCTACCGAGCAAACTCATTCCTTTTTTCTGATACAAATCAACTAATTTATTAACGTTATTTATATCTTTCGCGGCTACAACAGATTCTATAGCATCAAGAATTGCTTTTTTTTCTGAAATTAGTACTTGCCTAACTGTCTCGGTCAATACTTTTAGACGCTCTTCTTCCAGTATTTGAAGACCTCTATCCCCCATTTCAAAAGAATTCTTAATAAGCTCATCTTTTATGGGATAATCGTTTAGGATAAGTTTTAGAAGACTTATGTCCTCCTTATATGCTTTTTCGGTAGCAAGATAATTTGCTTCTTGAGCACTGGTTTTTTTGCCGACAGCTCTACCCAACAATTCATACATCAATCTTCCGATTTTTGATTGAGTCTGATCGTGTTGAGTTTTTAATTTTAACTCTCGAAGGTAAGCCTTTCTTGATGTTTCAATTTTTTCATTAAGAGAAGCAATTCCTTCCCCGTAAATTTTTTGTATTTCTTGTCGCAAAGTCTCTTCTTTTTCTGGAGTCTCTTTAGAAATTTCTGGTGTTTCTTCCACAGATGCAACTTTTTTCTCAACTACTGGAGTTTCTGGAACTGCTGGAATCTCTGGAGCAACTATTTCCTCCTTAACTTCTGGAGTTTTTGGAACCTTCGGAGCCATAACTTTTTTCTTAGCTTCAGGAGCTTTTGGAGTTACTGGAATTCTTACTTTTGTTTCTTCAACCGCAACCGGCACCTCTTCGCTCTTTGTTGCAACGGATGCCATTCTTTCTATTACTTCATCTCGTACGTTTTCAACTTCAGCCATCTGGTCATCAGTGAGAGCATCCTTTGGATCTTTGCTTAGAAAAGCTCTGCGCGCATTTTCAAGAACATCCATTCTGTATTTCATATCAGATATTACGCTCTTCAGTCTCTCTACTTCTTTTTTGTCAGTTTCGGGAAGATTCATTTTTGTAACTAGAGAATTTTTATGATTACGAATGAAAGGCAAAAGAACATCAAGCTTCTTCACTCTTTTTTCCATATCTTCAGGTGAAATTTCTTCTTGTTTTGGCACTCCTCCGTTTGAAACCTCCTTCATTCTTGTAATGACTTCACTTTGTACTTTTTCAACTTCCTTTAGTTCAGCAGATGAAAGAGCATCTTTTGGATTTGTGCTTGAAAAAGCATTACGTGCTTTTTCAAGTAATTTTATTTTATTACTTGCCTCATCTATCAAAACCCGAAGTCTTTTTACTTCATCTTTATCATTTCCAGAAGAAAGCATTTTTGTGACAAGGGAATTTTTATGTTTAACAACAAAAGGAATAAGCTCATTAAGTTTCTTTACTCTTTTTTCCATTCCCTCTGGGGAGTTTTCTTGTTGTTTTGATTTTTCTTCTCTCTTGGATTCCTCCATTCTTCCCATAACATTATCTCTTGCTTTTGAAGCATCATCCCACTCATCTTCAGTCATGCTGTTTCTTGGATTTAGAAATGCTTGGCGTGCTCCATTTAGCATTCTTATTTCATAAAGCAGGGTTTCGATGGGGTTGTCGAGTTCATATGCTTTGTCTGCCCTTCCATCAGCTAAAGCTTTTTTTCTTTTTCCATCAAGTCTAGCAAATTCACTTTCAACAAAACCAATAAGATTATTTAATTCTTGAACTTTTTCTTTGCTATTTCTCTTGTTTTCGTTGGAGTCATGAGGATTCTCATCAGCTACAGGTTTTTCAATTGTAGGCTTAGTTACTGCTTTGGGCTTTCTAGTTCCTAATTGTTTTCTTCTAAGGCTTTCTTCTAAAGCTGAAAGTGGAGCAAAGCCGGGGGTAAGGGTTGCAGTCTTTGGTATTTCAATTTTTGAATCTTGTTCTATTCCTACTTTAGCCAAATGCGAGCTTTCCATACCGGATTGTAGGTCAGATAAATCTACTGTCGGTTTCTTAGCTGTCTTTTTTTTAGGAGCTTTTTTTTCTGTCTCTCCTGTTGGCAATGCCTCTGTTGATTCAGTTGTCATAAATAAAATATAAAAATAGTTTAAGGGGTAATGCATCTATTGTACTATTAATTAAATAATTAGCATCTTTTATGTAGCTGTGGATAACTCCTTTGACTTCTGCCCACAAAGGGCTATAGTTTAGGTATTGATGAAGATGAGATGAAATCCCATATGGCTAAGTTGAGCCATTTATGAAAGAAAACCAGTTCTCCATTAGTATATAAAAATAGGCTTATTTCTACAAAAATTACAGATTCCGATACGTCTTTTGAAGATGATTACAGTCGGATACATACGTCAAAAATTGCAGGCTTTTCTATAAAGCTTGCTTTCCTCGTGGTTCTCTTATCTAGCCCATTTATTGCAAGAGCTGGTTTTTTTGATACTGTCTCAAGTTGGTTTTCTGGTGATGCAAATATTGCCTCAGCCGAGGAGGGTCTTTCAGAAACAAAAGTTGCCCTACTTGAAGCGGCGGTAAATACAAACCCGACTTCAACTTCAACTGTGGATAATCTTTCAACGGTAGACGGAAAGGCGCTTTTGAGTGAAGTTGGTGTGACAGGAACAATTGCTGATGTTATAGATAGTCCTTCTTCAGACCAAATTTCTGTGTATGTTGTTCACAAAGGAGATACTTTGGCTTCCGTTGCAAAAATGTATGATGTGAGCCCAAATACTATTAAATGGGCCAATGATATAAAGGGTGCAATCAAAGAAGGTGATGTCCTTACAATTTTACCTATTTCTGGTATTAAATATATTGTAAAAAAGGGTGATACTGTGGCTTCTATTGCAAAAAAATATAAGGCAGACGCAACAGAAATCCAAGATTATAACGAAATTGATCTTTCTGTTGGGCTAAAAGTTGGTGATACTATAATTATTCCTGATGCGGAACCGACTGTAGTCATCGCACCTACAATTAAGAAAACAACAACAGCAAAATCTACTGGAGGATATTTCACAAACCCACTTCCTGGTGCAAAAAAATCTCAAGGATTGCATGGCCATAACGGAATTGACTTGGCTCGTGTCGCAATTGGTACGCCGGTGTTGGCATCTGCGAAAGGTACAGTTATTTTGGCTAAATTTGGTGGATACAACGGAGGTTATGGAAACTATGTGATTGTCTCGCATCCAAACGGAACACAAACTCTATACGCCCACTTAAACAGTGTTTCTGTGACTCGAGGACAAGTTGTCTCACAAGGTCAAAAGCTTGGTGGTATGGGTAACACAGGACGCTCAACTGGCCCCCACTTGCACTTCGAGGTACGTGGAGCAACGAATCCGTTTTAGGGGTAGCTGTTAGGCTCTAGGCACTAGGCGCTAGCTAATACGAAATACAAAAGACAAAGAGAGACTTTCCCTTCGGGAAAGTCTCTCTTTTGAATTTCAAAAGCTAGAGCCTAGAGCCTAGTTGCTAGAGCCTGTTTTTGCCACCGCAAAAACACTCTCCATCTCATCCCCCTCTGCCACCTTGTTCCTCTTCTGATACCCGCATTTTTCACAAACGTGCACAATCACCCACTCGCCCATTTTTCCTTCAATTGAGCTTGGTCTCATCATTCCTTTACATTCCGCTTCCCTGTCCCCCGGGTGAACATCCACATGTTTAGACCATAGGCACTTCGGACAATGATTTGTATAGCCATCACCAACAACCTCGATACCACAATGTTCGCAAATAAAGTTTTCTATATTCCTTTTGAATTTTAGACTGGACATTTTTATTTTATATATCTCCGAGTATAACAAAAAAAACCACCGGCACAAACTTGCGTTCGTACCGGTGGGTGATGAATCAATCAGGCTTAGTGAACCAAAGCACCTTCGAGCGAGCGATACTTGTCACTCGGGACAAGCACACTCGGGTCAACGGGCACATCGACGGGCTTTGCAGGCCTGAACGCACTTGAGGGAATCTGGAAACGATTTTCCTTTCGGCGAAACGTTTCTTTGATGATCTCAAGCAGTTCGCTAGGGGTCAACATCGTCGGTTCGATCATCGTTGCCGATAACGAGCCATTAAACAGCATCGAGTGAGAGCCTTCAAGCAAGTGCCACATCGGAAACTCGGGGTGAGTTCCTTCCATAGAAATTGATTGAATGGATTTGATCTTGATACCGCGTTTTTTGGCTTCCGCGACACGAATATTTCGTGCCAACTTGGTCAGGTCGATGTTGAGCTTCGCGTCAGTGAACACTTGGATGTTGCCATCCTTGTTCATTTGAACGAAAATGTCGACTTTCGACCAACGCGTATTCGGCCGGCAAAACCTTGCCACCGAATTCATAACCGGCGAGTCCGATTTCATGAAGCCGATGTTCAGTGTTCCGTTTGGTGTATTCAGCTCGTGACGCTCTCCATCCCGAAGCCATTGTTTTTCGGCTTCGAGGAACATTTCTTGACGTTTGGCGATGGCCAAGTCGGCGGTTAACTTCCATGATTTAGCGCTTTCCTCGTCGAGCCAATCTTTGACGAGCTCAAACCCACTTTCGAGGGTTGTTGGTTCCGCATTCTGAATGCGATCAAACCAACTTTGTTCATTTTCGATATATTCCTGACGAGCAGAAGCCTCTGTTTCATAGAAACGTTCCGCGCAGAAGACTGTATCGTACCATGCAATAATTTCATTGAGTGGAACTTTCGCAATGTGAAGGATCTTCACAATTGACGGGATTTCATTCTTTCTGCTGGCACCGTTGCGGTCCTCTTTGAGTGTTTGGGCAAGGATTTTTGTAAGTGACCTATCATTTCCTAGTCCGAGCATTTCGGCCGTGAGAGTGGCAGCACAAATGTTGCCACCTTTTCCATGTTCGTCAAACGTTCCTCCGCCGGTCCCGATTGCAATGATGTTTTCGGGCAGGTCTTCCACTTTGAGAAGTCCACCACTAAAAGTGGTCACCTCTGCTGTTTTCACTCCAGGAAACATCTCTTCACCCCGCATGCGGAGCAAAATGAGTGCCAGAAGTTCATCGGCGTGCGGAGATTCGTGAAGAAGAATTTGAGTCGTTATTGGTTGCATTCTCTGCTGTTTTCTAATTGTTGACTTTCCTTTTTGAAGGGCGCCTACACTAGGTAGCTCGCTGACTTGCTGGGGTTAATTATAGCATAAGTCACTAGAAAAGTCAACTAAATTAGGTGCAGGTCAAAATTAGACCCAAAACACTAGATTATTTGTATTTATATGATAATATGTTCAAACATGAGTCGTGAGTTATGAGTTATGAGTCATGAAATCGGGGCGTAGTGTAACGGCTAACATGCTCGTTTTGGGTACGAGTGACTCCGGGTTCGAATCCCGGCGCCCCGACAAAAAGGAAAAACCACACAGCTTTGTGTGGTTTTTTCTTTTTGTCGGGGCGAGCACCTTCTTGAAGAAGGTGCGGCCGGGATTCGAAAAGCCGGAATATAAAATTTTCAGTCGAAACTTTTTTGAGGCTGTGCTCAGACCAGATTTTTGCGA
>CAZGFB010000010.1:0-16622 GCA_964525175.1 uncultured Candidatus Saccharibacteria bacterium
TTTTTCGCCATAAATGCATAGTACCTAATCTTCGTATTTAAAGGTATGGAGATGAAGAAATTTATAATTCTTGGCGATCAGAATGCAATTACATACAAAGATTTTTTTAAACTTATAAAAGATAACAAACTGTGGCTTGGTTATGATAACGGTGGCACAAAATGGTTTCAAGTTCCAATGGATTACGATATACCGACAGAATCAAGAAAGAAAATTGAGAATGGAGTGCAATATTTTAGTATGGGGCGTATCGTATGGTTTACAAATTTGGAAACTACAAAACGTCATCAGGAGTTAACTTTATATAAAAAATTTACACCCGAAGAGTACCCAACGTATGATAACTACGAAGCTGTAAATGTTGATAAGGTCAGTGATATTCCAATGAGTTACAGTGGAATGATGGGAGTACCAATAACTTTTCTTGATAAGTATAACCCTAAGCAATTTGAGATTATTGGCATTGATCGATACATTGAAGATAATCCGAACTATGGGAGAAGATTCACAATAAACGAAAAAGAGATTTATGCACGAGTCGTTATAAAAAATAAGAAAGTAAAAAAATAATATGAAAATTGAACTAAACAAAATTCCAATTCATAAAGTTATTGCTGGCTATAAAGATAGCGCCGAGGAGGGCGTTGTTGCTTATGGCGGTAAACTTGATATTCGTCCCAAATATCAACGAGAGTTTGTCTATACTGGCAAACAACGGGACGCCGTGCTTGAAACAGTCAAAAATGGTTTTCCGCTTAATGTGATGTATTGGGTCAAAACCGATCAAGGAAATTTTGAGGTAATGGACGGACAACAACGCACCATCAGTATTGGACAATATGTCAATGGCGACTTTTCACTGGGCGACCGCTTTTTTCATAATTTAACCAAAGAAGAGCAGGATAAAATTTTGAATTATGAATTGATGATTTATTTTTGCGAGGGCACGGATAAAGAACGCTTGGACTGGTTTAGAATTATCAATATTGCTGGTGAAAAATTGACTGATCAAGAATTGCGTAATGCGGTCTATACCGGATCATGGCTCTCTGACGCCAAGCTGAAATTTAGTAAAACTCATTGCGCGGCGTATCTTTTAGCAAATGACGGCGGATCATTGATAAATGGTTCACCAATTCGGCAAGAGTATTTGGAAACCGCTCTTTCGTGGATTAACGACGGCAAAATCGAGGATTACATGGCGAAACATCAGCACAACAAGAACGCCGAAGAGTTGTGGCAGTATTTTCAAGAGGTTATTGCATGGGTACACAAAACTTTTACCAAATACCGCAAGGAGATGAAGGGAGTTGAGTGGGGCAGGTTGTATAACAAATACAAAGATGTTGCCTATGATGCCAAAGAGATTGAGGGTAAAACGCTAAAACTTATTGATGACGATGAGGTTCAGAGCTTAAAAGGCATTTATGAATATATTTTGACCGACGAAGAAAAACATTTAAACCTTCGTCAGTTTGATGATAAGACAAAAAGAAAAGTTTTTGAAAAACAAAAAGGCAAATGTGTTTGGTGCAAAAAAACTTTTGAATTTGAAGGAATGGAAGCCGATCACATAACCCCTTGGCATGAGGGCGGAAAAACTACTGCAATGAATTGCCAAATGTTGTGCAAAGACGATAATCGAAAAAAATCTGGAAAATAAATAGGTTGCAAGAATTCGGAAGCGAAAAAGTAAAGGTTTAAAAAAATCACCTCTTAGGTGATTTTTTTGTAGAGGACAGCAAGGCCAAAAAATAAAGCATTTATCATTACAATCGTGGCGCCGGTCGGCAGATCAAAGAAAAAAGAAAAAGTTATTCCTAAAAGGACAGAAATGAGCGAAACAAAACTAGCAATAATCATCGCCGTTTTGAAACCTTTAGCAAACTGCAAAGCTGTAACTGCTGGGAGGATAAGAAGTGCAGAGACAAGCATTATCCCCACCATTTTGACTGACAAAACGACAGTAACGGCGGTGAGCAGAGTAAGAAGTGTATTGATAAAATTCGTTTTTACGCCAGTTGTCTTGGCATATTCTTCATCAAATGTAGCGGAAAATAAATCCCAATAGAAAAAATATATCACTGCCAAAACTACAAAAGAAAGAACAACCGACAAAATAACTTCGGTGGTGCTGATAGCCAAAATGTTTCCAAAAAGATAACTGAAAAGATCAACATTAAATCCTTTGGACACACTAGCAAGAATAACACCACCAGCAATCCCCACAGCGGAAACAATGCCAATGGCGGCGTCGCCATATACTTTGGCTTTTTCGCTGATTTTCAAAATTAAAATAGAAGCAATCATCACGACCGGAACCGCCACATAAAAAGGATAAATTCCTAAAAATAAACCGAGGGCAATAGCGCCAAAACTGACATGGGAGAGTCCGTCACCAATGAGCGACATTTTTCGCAACACCAAAAACATACCAAGTGCCGAACAGACAATCGCCACAAACGAGCCGGCAAAAAATGCTTTTTGGATAAACGAATATTGTAAAAAAGTGAGTATTTCCATATTAGTTGTGCTGGTGGCAGATTATGTGTTGTTCAAATTTGCCAAAATAGGAATTCATTTTTTCATCTTTGCAAAATTCGGAAAATTTATCAAAATAAATGAGACTTTTATCAATATAAAGCAGTTTGTTGGCGTATTGTCCGATATAGCCGGTATCATGAGTTATGAGAATAATCGCAATGCCGTTTTGCTTATTTAATTTTTGTATCAGTTGGAAAAATGATTCTCTTGATTCGGGATCAAGTGCGGTTGAGGGTTCATCAAAAATGAGGATTTCAGGACTTGAAACCAAAGCGCGCGCCAAAAGCACTTTTTGCTGTTGTCCGCCGGAAAGCTCCGAGAGCATTCTTTTTCTCAAGTCGCTAATTTCTAATTCTTGCAAAATGTCATTCACTTTCTTTTGATCGCTTGCTGTTATCTTTTTGGGGAATTTCTTTTGTGATAACAGTCCGAGCATAACAACTTCATCAACCGTCGCGGGGAAAAGAGCGTTGATAGTGGAGAATTTTTGCGGGAGATAACCGATCTTGCCCCAGTTATCAAACTTTTCTTTTGTCTTGCCAAAAAGCTCTATTTTTCCTTTGGATATTGGCAATAATCCCAAAATAGCTTTTATGAGTGTTGTTTTACCAGCGCCATTTGGCCCGGCAAGACCGACAAAATCACCTTGCTCAACGGCAAAAGAAACGTCTTTCAACGCTTCTGTTTGCCCGTAATGCACGGATAGGTTTTTCGTTTCAATAATTGCCTTCATAATTATTCGCCACAACCAAGACCGGTTTTCAAATTGATTAAGTTCTTTTCCATAATAGAGAGAAATGAAACATTATTTTCAAAATCTTCTTTGGTAAGATTGTGAGCTGGATTAAGGAGTAAGAGTCCGGCGCCAGTTTCCTTGGCAAGAGTTTCGGCAACTTTTGGACTGACTAATTCTTCAAAAAATACATATTTGATTTTTTCTTTTTTGATTTGTTCAATGAGTTTTGCCAAATCTTGTGCTGATGGCTCTGAATCTGGAGAAATACCATACGCTGATTCATAAGCCAAACCGTATCTTTTACCCAAATAACCAAAAGCATAATGTCCGCCATAAACAATTTCTTTGCTTTCGCATTTTGCTAATCCGGATTTATATTGATTATCTAATTGTGCTAATTTGTTTTTGTATTCAGTGGCATTTTTTTGATAAAAATCAGCGTTCACTGGGTCCTTTTCTGTGAGTGCTTTTGCTATACTGTCAACCATGATTTTGTTGTTATCAAAATCAAGCCAGATGTGCGGATCGACTCCACCATGTTCGTGGCCATGCTCTTCTTCCTCATCTGCGTGTTCATCCTCGTGTTCTCCTTCATGAGCACCTTCCGCTTCATTCATCATTTCTATGCCAAGGCTCGAATCAACAACCTTTACATTTTTATTTGTAATGCCTTTGATAATATCCTCAGCCCAAGGCTCCATGAATTTTCCGGTATAAACAAAAAGCCCTGATTCATTTATTTTTACAATATCACTCGGTTTTGGCTCAAAGGTGTGAGCCTCAACCCCGGGCGGAAGTAGAAGCAAAACTTCCACTTTGTCTTGCCCAATATTTTTTGCAAAATCGTATAATGGGAATAGCGTAGTAACGATAGTGATTTTTTGTGAATCGGTTTTTGATTTTTGCGCGATATTTGATACCGCAAAAATTCCTAAACCAATGATTGCAATAACTCCGATAGCGAATAGTATTTTTTTCATAATATTTTCCTTAAATTATGCTTGGCATTTCTGGCAATAGCCATAAAATTCAAGCGAATGATTAATAATATTAAACTTGTTTTGCTTGGCGATTTGTTTTTCTTGTTTTTCCAAGTGATTACCAATTTCAACTTTGCTAATTGAATTACAACTCATACAGACAAGGTGGTGATGATGGTCATCTGGTATTTCGTAGTAATCAATTCCAGCAATCGTGTTTTTTATAATGATAATGTTTTTCGTCAAAAATTGCAGTTCGCGATAAATTGTGGAACGATCCGGCTTGATCTTCTTAACTTTTAATTTTTCGACCATTTCCTGTTTTGACAAAAGACAATGGTTTTGCGACAAAACATCAATGATCGCTTTCTTGGTTTTAGTTAAACGACCGCTGGAAGATTGAATTGTTTTATGGATTGTATTCATAAATATTATTGCAACATTGTTGCATTTATAATAATCTATCGGTTTGATTAAGTCAAGCAAATATGGTAACTTACAAGTAATAGACGGTGGCGCGCCAGTTTTCAACTGGCACGAAATTCGGAAGCGAAAAAGGAAAGGTTCAAAAACCCGCCCGCATTCCTCCCCAGACCCCTCCTGCGGGCGGGACGAAAGCCGAGGCGGGGCAATTCCAAAACCCCAGAAAAATAGTTTGCCCCGCCGAGTCCAAATTAGTTTTCAGGATTTTTTTCAAAAAATGTTCGAACTTCGTCCAAAAAACACCGCAAATTTAGTTTCTTATCAAATTTTTGTTATAATTCTACTTATGGAAGAATCACCAATCAATGCTTCAGATAGAGAATATGTATTTGGAGTGGAAGAAAGATTTATAGAAGAATTTAATGGGCCAGATCGAGAAAGTTTTATTTCATATTTTGATGTAAAGAAAATTTCTGAAATTGATTCAAATGTGCAAGGTGACGAATATTGTATTTTAGTTGGACTTAGAGATAAAATGCCAGCCGGCTTGGAATTGCCAGAACAATTTATGGGTGTGAAAGTTTACATAAAATAACTATTTTAATTATGCAAGATAAATATTCAGCGGTTTGGGTTTCGCATTCTTCGATGGGGGATTTTATAAAATGCCCTCGTCTTTATTATTTGCATAATGTTTATAAAAACCCAAAGACTGGGAAGAAAATCAATTTGGTGGGCCCGGCACTTTCTCTTGGTTCGGCAGTACATGAAGTGGTAGAAGGTTTGGCTGAATATTCGGCAGAGACTAGATTTGAAAAACCGGAATTGCTTTTAGAAAGGTTTGAGAAAGCTTGGGAAAAATTCCATGGTAAAAAAGGCGGTTTTAAAACTGAAGAAGAGGAAGAGATTGCAAAAGCTAGAGGGAAAGAGATGATAAAAAGAGTAATTGAAAACCCTGGAATACTTAAAGAAAAAATTGTAAAACTTAAAGAGGGCGCAAATGGAATGTTGCCAAACTTTTTTCTTTCAGAAAAAGAGAACATAATACTTTGTGGAAGAATCGACTGGCTTCAATATAAGGAAGAAGATGACAGTATTCATATTTTAGATTTTAAAACTGGAAAGCATGAAGAGAGTGGGGAATCACTCCAGCTTCCCATATATCAACTGCTTTTGAATAAATTACAAAAGAGAAAAGTTTCCGGAGCTTCATATTGGTATTTAGATTCCGATCTCAAACCAAAGGAAGTAGCTCTGCCGAATTTGGAGGAATCTTTTGATAAAGTATACAAAGTTGCAAAAGCTGTTTCAGATGCTCGCACGCTCGCGCTTCGAGTCGGTGCTGAAAAAGTTTTCGTTTGCCCTCGTGGCGAAGCAGGGTGTTTTGGTTGTGCACCATTTGAGAAAATCCTTCGTGGAGAAGCGGAATTTTTGGGAGCTGGAGAATGGGGGCAGGAGACTTATTTAATTTAAAATGAAAAATGAAAAATTTAAAATTGGGATTCAAAAATATCTAAGTTAGTGTTCATGATTCAGAATTGTCATCTTCGCTTGCGGAGATCCAAGTCTGTATTTTGTATACCCAATCACATAATTATCTTTCTGAGCAGATTTCATTTTGTCGAGGATAAATAGGCATATTTAATGGCTTAAAATAAGGAGATGGTGTCTAAGACTCGAATTCTGTACATTAGACATACAAAACTTGTGCATATTTAGTACTTATGATATACTATATTCATGTATATAAATAGATACCCAAAAATAGAGGATAAGATAGAGGCTGGAAAGGTCCTTGTTATTTATGGCGCGAGACAAGTTGGGAAATCTTCGTTAGTTAAGCATTATCTCGAAAGTATTACTGAAAAATATCTATTTTTCAACGGAGAAGATGTTAATGTTTCAGCCATCTTCTCCTCGATGAATTTAAAGCTATTAAATGAGGCTATTGGAGATACTAACTTAATCGTGTTAGATGAGGCGCAGGTAATACCAAATGTTGGTACATCACTTAAGCTCCTTGTTGATACAAAACCAGATCTAAAAATAATAGTAACAGGATCATCATCTTTTGAACTTTCGGGGCAAGTTGGTGAACCGTTGGTTGGAAGAATGAATGTTGTAACCCTATTTACACTTTGGGAAAAAGAAATAATTGATGCAGGTTTAGATAATTATATTGATAACTTAGATTTTGCTTTGCGCTTCGGTAGATACCCAGCAGTAATTAAAAATCAGGTTGTAGAAAAGAAGAAAGAAATACTTACAAATATTGTGAATGGGTATTTACTTAAGGATATTTTGGCTTTTGAAAGAGTGAAAAACTCCAAGTTGATTTTGGATTTATTAAAACTTCTTGCTTATCAGATAGGCAGAGAGGTTTCGATTCAGGAGATTGCTACTAAGTTATCTGTCGGTAGAAATACTATCAACAGATTCCTTGATTTGCTAGAACAGAACTTTATCGTATTTCCACTTCGTTCGTATGCTAAAAATTTAAGAAATGAAATTAGAAAGAAAGAAAAGTATTATTTCTATGATTTAGGAATTAGAAATGCTTTGATAGAAAACTTTGATTCGATTGATGTGAGAGATGACGTCGGTGCATTATGGGAGAATTTTTTGGTTGTTGAGAGAATTAAAAGAAATAGCTATATTGAGCCATATAAATCTATATATTTTTGGAGAAAGTTAAGTGGGGCAGAGGTAGATTTTATTGAAACTTATGGTAATAGTATTGATGGGTATGAATTTTCTTTTAAACAAAAGAAAAATGAAAAATCAAAAAAATCTTGGCTTGAAGATTATACGAAAGCTACATGGAAGAATGTTCATAAAGAGAATTTTAGAGAGTTTGTTTTGTAAAAATACGTACAAAGAAAGTGGGTTTTGCCAAAGGCAAAACCCACTTTCTTTGTTCTTAAAACTACTACGCAGATCATAATAGTGCTTTTAGAATTCAGAATTAAAGAAAAATTAGGGGGATATACACAAACACGACGCTATAGCGTCGTGTTTGTGTATGTGTTCAATGCATTGTTCCATTCTTAATTCATAATTCATAATTCATAATTCATAATTCGTTATTCTGTTTAATGCGCTATTGTATACGCCACTACACTCCTCGCTCCCGCCTCCAATAATTCCTTCCTGGCTTCTTCTAATGTTGCTCCTGTGGTCCAAACGTCATCAATTAAAATAATGTTTTGTCCGCGGACAGCTTCTGGATTTTTAACTGCGAATGAATTTTTAATATTATTTAACCTCTCAATTCGATTTTTTGTGTGGGCCTGACTTTCGTTCTCTTTAATTTTTATTAGTTCATTATAAATATAATTAAAATTATTATTTATATCTAATTTTTCAATATATTTCACAATTCGTTCACATTGATTAAAACCGTGTTCTTTCATCCTGTGTTTAGTTGCTGGGATGGGTACAACAATTGGGTTTGTAAAATTATGCATTTCCATCTTCTCACTTACATCTTCGAGCAAATAATCATAAAGTATTTCAGCAACCTGAAAAGTGGCTTTTCTGTCTCCTTTATATTTTATTTGTTTTATAAGTTTTTTAACAATTGCATTTTTATAATAAAAAATTGAAAAAATATGAGGGCTATCATTCACCGCTTTTGGTAATGTTTGAAAATTTTGAGAAGTAAGAATTTTTTCATTTTCTGAAAAAAGTGTGTTTATTAAATATCCACAGATTTTTTCTAAAAATACTTTTATATTATTCATATATATATGATACAATAAAACCAAGATTGTATGCCAAACCCATTTTCTGAAATATTCAAAAGTTTTACAAACTCTAAAGAGCAGAGTGTTTTTGGTGTTGATATTGGTTCTTCTTCCGTTAAGGTTGTGCAAATCAAAAAGAAAAAAGGTAAAGCCATTTTGGAGACTTATGGAGAACTTTCCCTTGGGCCGTATGCTGGTTTTCAAACAGGGCAGGCCACAAACCTTCCGGTGGAGAAAGTCATTGAAGCACTTAAAGATGTGATGAAGGAGGCAAATATAACAACAAAAAATTGTGGTATAGCGATTCCAATTAAATCTAGTATGGTTTTTACTATAGAGATGCCAATGTTCTCAGAAAAGCAGTTAAATCAAATGGTTCCTATTGAGGCTAGAAAATATATCCCAGTTCCAATTTCTGAAGTTACTTTAGATTGGTTTGTCATTCCAACATCGGAAGATATTCCAGATAACACATCAAACGACTTTCCTCAAGAAGACCCAAAAGCCGGAGGTGCACAGCAAGATAATACAAAAAAGGTACAGGTTTTAATTGTTGCAATTCACAATGACGTTTTAACTCGCTCTTCAGACATAGTTGCTGGAGCGGGCCTAGAAGCGGGTTTTTACGAAATAGAAATGTTTAGTACTGCTCGAGCTGTGTTAGATCAAGATACCACTCCCGTGATGATATTCGATATGGGTTCAGGTGCAACAAAGCTTTATATTGTTGAAAGGGGAGTTATTAGAAATTCTCATACAATCAGTAAAGGCTCTCAAGATCTTACAATGGCAATTTCTTCATCTTTAGGTGTGCCTATAGATAAAGCAGAAAAAATGAAAACAAATTTTGGTTCAAACCTTCCTGAAGAAGATAAACAAATTATTGATATTGTGGAGCTTGTTATAGATCCAATTCTTTCCGAAGTGAATACAGTATTATTAAATTACGAAAGGAAGTATAATAAAAACATCACAAAGATTTTACTTTCAGGCGGAGGGTCTGCACTTAATGGTTTTGCTGAATATGCTGGTCAGAAGCTAAATACAAACGTATCAATAGCTCTTCCTTTTTCTAAAGTTGAGACACCGGCATTTCTAAGTGAGCTTTTAAAAAAGACAGGAGTGAGTTTTTCTGTTGCAATCGGTGTAGCAATTCGTCGTTTACAAGAAATTCAATAGCATTTTTTTTGTTTCGTATTATAATATAGTCATCAGCACATTTTTATGGAACCAAAATTTCAAACATCATTTATACCAAAGAAACCGATTGTAACATCGGGAAGCATAGTTAAAAAGTCTATAGATTTTTTTGCAATTATTGCAACGATTCTTTTCTTGGGAAGTCTAATACTTTTAGCTGCTGTGTATGCTTGGAAATATACTCTTACAAAAAAAGTTGCAATTAGTGAAGCTAGTTTGGTGAAAGCGAAAGATCAATTCGATCAAGAGTTTATTGGCTATGTTAACAGGTTAAATTCTCGTATAGAAACTTCTAAAGATTTATTAAACAAACACGTTGGCGCCTCTACTATTTTCAGTTTCCTCGCATCACACACTTTGAAAACTATTTCTTACACAGATTTTTCATATTCATACGAAACAGATGGAACAGTTAAGGTGGTGTTGAGGGGTGTTGCAAAAAGTTATAGCACTGTGGCTCTTCAGTCTGAAGAGTTTGGCAAACAAAATCAATACATTAAGAGTCCTATCTTTTCAGATTTAAATCCAGATCAAACTGGGAATGTTACATTTACTTTAACTGCCTTCTTAGACAAGAATCTTATCTCATATCAGAAAAATCTAGGCCAAGCGACAGATTCTGGAGTTAGCGCAACAATAACTAATCCATAAAACATATGAAACCACTAACCCCAATAATTTTTATAATAGTTTCGATTGCGGTCTTTTTTGCTTTTACAGATCCGATATATAAAGAGGTAAAAGAATTACAAATTAAAGACGCGCAGTTTCAAGATGTTCTTGATAAATCTACTGAGTTATTAAAACAAAGAAAAGCCTTACAGGACAAATACGACAGTTTTTCTAAAGAGGATCTAGATCGCTTACAAAAGCTTCTGCCAGACACTGTGGATAACGTTCGGTTGATTATTGATATAGACGAAATTGCAAAGCGTTATGGCTTAACAATCAAGGGTGTTCGTCTTGATGATACTAAAGTTGGTAAAAATGGCACAAAAGATGCAACAGCAACAATTACTGCAGGTGAGGCAAAATTCGGTTCTATCCCTATGGGATTTTCTGTAAACGCTGATTACAATACATTCCTTAGCTTCTTGGAAGATTTGGAAAGTAGTTTGCGAATAGTTGATGTAACAAATATTAGTTTGCGACCAGGTGCTAATAATATTTATTCATTTGATGTTTCAATAAAAACATATTGGCTTAAATAAAAACTATGACATCAACAATAAAAACAATAATTTTAGTTTTGGTAATCGCTGGTATTGGTTATTTTGGATACAACTACCTTACACGAACAAATGTTGCGGGGGATTCTGCGATACAACAAGAGTCTGCAAATACATCAAAAATGGGAGCTGAGGTTCTCACGGCGCTCAATCAGTTGAAGGTTTTAAAACTCGATGGGGCTGTTTTCAAGGATAAAACATTTTTAAGTCTTAAGGATTTTAGTAAACCTTTAAATCCTGAGTCTATAGGGCGTGTGAACCCCTTTTCTCCAATTGGTGTAGAAAATACTGCTTCTGTGAAGCTTACACCTGCCGTAGGATCAACTACACCTGCCATTCCAGGATCATCAGCCACATCATCAACTCGAGGAACTCCGGGTAATTAAATAATAATATATGAATTTTTTTGAATTTCTTGTTGAAAAAAAAGCGATAGACAAGGATGATGTCGCATCTATAAAAGCTGATCTAAAGAAAGTTTCTGTTGAAGAAGCTCTTCTTGCACATGGCCTTTCAGATACAGACGTGCTCAGTTTGCGTGGGGAGTATTATAATATTCCAATTCGAAGAGTCGAAGAAGGAGCTGTACCTTTTGATGTTTTGAAATATATTCCGGAAGAATCAGCGATGCATTATAAGTTTGTTCCAATAAATATCAAAGACGGATTTCTTGAAGTTGGTCTGACAGATCCAGATAGTATCGAGGCTCGTGATGCATTAAACTTTATTGCTTCAAAAGTTAATATGCCTTTCAAAGTTTTTCTTATTACAGAAGATGATTTTAAAAGAATTCTAGAAGTTTACAAAGGTCTCTCGGGAGAAGTCACAAAGGCTTTAACAGAGCTTGATGGAGAACTTTCAGAAGAGGAGGAACTTCTTTTAAGTGATCAGGGTACTGTAAAAAAATCTGCATCTGGCACAACTATTATTGAAGATGCGCCTGTTACAAAAATTGTTGCCACAATACTTCGCTATGCTGTAGACGGCCTTGCTTCAGATGTGCACATTGAGCCAATGGCAGACAAGATTCGTGTGCGTTTTCGTATGGATGGAGATTTAAATACAAGTCTTATTCTTCCTGTTAAGGTTCATTCATCTGTTGTTGCTCGTATTAAAATTCTTTGTGGAATGCGACTTGATGAAAAGAGAAAACCACAAGATGGAAGTTTTTCAGCTCGTGTGGAAGGAAGATCAATTGATTTTCGTGTATCAACATTCCCAACTGTATATGGTGAAAAAGTTGTGATGAGAATTTTGGATAAGGAAAAAGGTGTAAAGAAACTCGATGACCTTGGTATGTCTTTGGAAAATATTGCACTTATTCGAGAGGCTATCAAAAGACCTTACGGATTAATTCTTATTTCTGGCCCAACAGGTTCTGGTAAATCCACTACACTATATGCGATGCTTAATGAAATAGATAAAGAATCAAACAACGTACTTTCTCTTGAAGATCCTGTTGAGTACAATATTCCAAGTATCAGTCAGTCTCAAGTGCGTCCAGAAATTGGTTATGATTTTTCTACAGGTTTGCGTACTACACTTCGACAAGACCCTGATATTATTATGGTGGGAGAGATCCGAGATGCCGAGACAGCCAAGCTTGCTATTCAGGCTTCTCTAACAGGCCACCTTGTGCTTTCAACAATTCACACCAATAATTCTACAGGTATTATTTCACGACTTATAGATATGGGAGTGGATCCTTATCTTATTCCACCTACCTTGATTTTGGGTATAGCTCAGCGCCTTGTGAGAAAGCTTGGTCCCGGAGCTGGAAGAGTCCTTCCTATTAATGATAGTTTGAAATTAATGCTCGAAAAACAATTTGCAGATTTGCCAGAAAAGTTTCGTTCAAAAATTCCAATTCCTGCAGAAGTTCTCGCTCTTTCTCCTTCACCTGAATGTCCAAGTGGTGTTCGCGGACGAGAAGCTGTGATTGAAATGTTTAAAATGGATGCTGATATTGAAAAGGTTATTCTTACAAACCCTGCAGATTCAGAGATTTATAAAGCGGCTCGAAATAAAGGAATGCTCACAATGAAAGAAGATGCCATAATTAAGGCTTTCCAAAAGAAAATACCTTTTGAAGAAATTAACAATCTGTAATATAATACTAATATGAACCCAGACCTAAAAACAAAGATTCTAATAATTGATGACGACAAATTCCTGCTCGATATGTATTCTCTTAAATTTACTAAAGGTGAATATGAGGTGAACACTGCTTTCAATGGGGAAGAAGCTATTTCAAAGATAAAAGATGGTTATGTTCCAGATATAATACTTACAGATATTATTATGCCGGTGATGGACGGGTTAAAATTCTTAAAAGTTTTGCGTGAACAAAATCTTGTACCGAAGGCTACTGTTGTCGTCCTTTCAAATCAGGGTCAAAACGAAGATATAGAGACCGCTAAGGCTTTAGGGATAGATGGTTATATCATAAAAGCTCTCACAATTCCTTCTGAAGTTCTTGAACAAGTGGGGACAATTCATAAAGCTAAGGCTAGCACGACACCAATACACGAATAAATACGACGAATCACACGAATGGACTACAACGAATGACACGAATGAAATCCATAACATATCCTTCTGTCATTCCCGTGAAGACGGGAATCCATGAAAATTCTAATTAGCATGGATCCTCGCATTCGCAAGGATGACAATGCGGGATTGAAAATTTGTAATTCCATTTGTATAATTCCTCACCATTCTTGAATTAATGTGTATTTATACAAAAAAATAAACATTAAGACATTATTTAAAAATTATCCCAGATAATGCAATAAACTGGGACATGAAAATTACAAAATTAAAAATTTTGCACCCAAATAAAACTATGGAAAAAGATTACAAAACAGAATTAGCAGAACTGCTCGACGCTGTTATTAAAGAAGGTGGGTCCGACCTTCATTTTTCTGTTGGAAGGCATCCCACAGTTCGTATTTCAGGCGAGCTTGTACCTTTTGTAAATAAACCTGTTCTTACAGAAGAAGATACTAAAGGTTTATTATATACTCTTCTTACAAAAGAGAATCTTGCAATGTTTGAAGCAAACAAGGAGGTTGATTTTTCTTATAGTCATCAAAGTAAATCTCGTTTTCGTGGAAATGGTTTTTTACAGAAAGGAACTATTGGTGTTGTTCTTCGTCTTATTCCAAATGTCATTCGTTCACTAGAGGAATTAAAATTACCGCCGATACTTGAATCTTTTTGCAATAAACAACAAGGCTTCTTTTTGGTGGTGGGGCCGGTGGGGCAAGGTAAAACTACAACCCTAGCTTCTATGGTTGAATTAATTAATCAACAGCGAAGTGAGCATATTGTAACCATTGAAGATCCTATCGAGTATATGTATGAATCAAAGAAGGCTATGATCGACCAAAGAGAAGTTCGTTCTGATACTAAAGCTTTCCACACTGCTATTGTTAGTGCGCTCAGACAAGATGTGGATGTTATTATGGTGGGGGAGATGAGAGATTATGATACTATTTCTGCCGCTGTTACAGCTGCGGAAACTGGACATCTTGTACTTTCAACACTTCACACAAACAATGCCGCTCAAACAATCGATCGAATTATTGATTCATTTCTTCCACAACAACAAGATCAGATTCGTGTTCAGCTCGCAGGTTCTCTTATTGGAATTTTTTCACAACGTCTGATTCCTCGAATTGCAGGCGGACTCATTCCTGCTTATGAGCTTTTGATAAATAATAATGCGGTTTCAAATCTTATTCGCGAAAGAAGAACCCATGAAATAAATACTGTTATCGAAACAAGTTCAGAGGCGGGAATGATTGATATGGATAGATCAATTGCCGAGCTTGTACGAAGAGGAGAAATTAGTATTGAGAATGCGTATTTGCATTCATTCAACCCCAAGACATTAGAAAGACTTATATAATAAGTCTTTCTAGAATTAAGAATTAGGAATTAAGAATTATGACAAAATACCACACCTCTGGTGTGGTATTTTGAATTTGAATTTATTCATAATTCATAATTCTTTATTCTATATTCTTTTTTTGATATAATATATCTATGTTATTTAACTACAAAGCAGTTGACTCTACGGGGTC
Source organism: uncultured Candidatus Saccharibacteria bacterium (assembly GCA_964525175.1). Classification (GTDB taxonomy): domain Bacteria; phylum Patescibacteriota; class Minisyncoccia; order Phycocordibacterales; family CAIZIN01; genus CAIZIN01. The sequence goes on from CAZGFB010000010.1 coordinate 14,947, forward strand.
AGAACAAAATGGTTCCATTGATGCACTTAATGTTGATGTTGCTATCAACTCACTTCAACATCGTGGACTTATTATTAAAGCTATACATTCGCAAGAAGAAGGAGATTCTGTTTTTAATAAACAACTCGCTATCTTTACTAGAATATCCAACAAGGATGTTGTAGTGGTCTCGAGACAGCTTGCTACACTTTTCGAAGCTCAGGTTTCTGCATTAAGAGTTTTTCGACTTATCGCAAACGAAACTCCAAACAGAGCGCTCGGCCTAAAGCTTCAGGATATTGCAGATCGTATTCAAGGTGGAGAATCAATATCAAGTGCGATGTCACATCATGACACTGTCTTTACTTCATTTTTCGTAAATATGGTGAAGGCTGGTGAAGAGTCTGGAAAGCTGGATCAAACTTTTATGTTTCTCGCCGATTATTTAGATAGAAACTATGAAGTAACCACAAAAGCAAAAAACGCACTTATATATCCGTCTTTTGTTATATTTACTTTTTTCGCGGTGATGGGCTTGATGCTCACAATGGTGATTCCAAAAATTACAGGAATTTTAAAAGATTCAGGGCAGGAGATTCCTATTTACACAAAAGCTGTGATGGCACTTTCTGATTTTATAATTAATTACGGTGTATTTTTTGCTATTGCTCTTGTTGTTGGAATTTTCTTCCTTATCAAATTTATTCGTACAGATTCGGGGAAAGCTTCATTTGATCAATTTAAACTTCAGGTTCCTTTTGTTGGTGATTTGTATAGAAAACTTTATCTTTCTCGTATTGCAGACAACATGAACACAATGCTTACTTCTGGTATTCCTATGGTAAGAGCGCTCGAGATTACAAAAGATGTTGTGGACAACCAAACATATCATACAGCTATGGAAGAGGTTCTAGATGATGTTAAAGGGGGAGTGGCTGTATCTGATGCAATGGCAAAACATGAAGAAATTCCGGGGATTATGACAGCGATGATGAAAATTGGAGAAGAGACAGGAAACTTAGGAGAAATTCTTGCGACACTTGCAAAGTTTTATCGAAGAGAAGTTATGAACGCTGTGGACACTCTCGTGGACTTGATCGAGCCTGTGATGATTGTGATGCTCGGTCTTGGAGTGGGAATTTTGCTCGCTTCGGTGCTCGTGCCGATTTATAATGTCTCTTCCGCTTTTTAAAAATCTCCTTTATGTCATTCCCGCGGAGGCGGGAATCCAGTCGGTATAGATTTTTAAAATTCAGAAAATCCGAAATCCGAAATCCGAAGCACGAAATCCGAAACAAATCCAAAAGAATTAAATTCTAAATAAAAAAACAAAAGGGGCGATTTTCTGAAAGAAAATCGCCCCTTTTGTCATTCCCGCGAAGGCGGGAATCCAGTCTGAAAAATTCGAATTAACCTGGATCCCCGCATTCGCGAGGATGACACAAAACATAGTCGCGAGTACGTTTCTTATTTTGTGTCACTTATCCACACCCTACTTGTACTTGTTTTCTTCAAAATAGTATATAATTATATACAAATAGATGTTTTCAAAAATTCGAACGTCTAAATTTGCAAATTTATTAGGTTTAATTATTAAATTCATTTAAATGAAAAAATATTCAAAAGGTTTTACATTGATTGAACTCTTGGTTGTTATCGCAATCATCGGTATTCTTTCATCAGTTGTTCTCGCATCT
>CAZGFB010000011.1:0-16028 GCA_964525175.1 uncultured Candidatus Saccharibacteria bacterium
ATTCGTTTTTGAATTTTTCGAAACTGGCTGCGGATGGAGAAAAAAGAATGTGGAGTTGGGATTTTTTTGATTATTCTAGACTTTCTAAATAATTATCCTTAGTAACTATTTTAACATCCATATCTTCTATAAATTTCTTCGTATTTTCATTATTCAATTTACATTCATAATATTTTACATTTCCACCTTCTTCAATTACCAAATCAATTTCCTTCCCATCAAAACTTCTCCAAAAATAAGGATTAAATCTGTCCTGCTTACTATATTTTTCTTTTAATATTTCTGAAATGTAAAAATTCTCAAATAATGCACCCGAATCATTCCTCAAGTCTAGTGAATTAAAATTATTTATCAACGCATTCCTAATTCCAGTATCCCAAAAATATACCTTTCTAGATTTCTTAATCGAGTTTCTTATATTTCCAGAATATGGCATGAGCCGGAAAATTACAAAAGCTTGTTCAAGAGCTGTTATATATGCCTCTACGGTATCATAGTTTAGTCCGACAATCTGTCCCAATTCACTATATGAGACTTCTGACCCAACTTGAAGCGCCAAAAGTTTCAATAATTTTACAATTTTTTCACTTTTCCTAATCTTACTCATAAGAAAAATATCTTTGAAAACATAATCTTCACTCAATTCAGAAAGCCTTCTTTCTCTATTTTCTTTATCAAGAAAAAATTGTTCTGGATATGAGCCGTAAATAATTCTCTGGTCTGTCAATCTTTTTACTTCATTTTTATTATATTTATTTATCAATTCACTAGCCGTAAAAGGAAAAAGTGTATATTTGTTATTCCTACCGGTCAATGGCTCTGATATTTTATTTGATAAATCAAAAGAGGACGACCCGGTTGCTATGACTTGAATATTTGGGTTTGTATCCACGAGTAATTTTAATGACATTCCAACGTTTTCAACTCTTTGAGCTTCATCAATGAGAACGATTCTGGCTTTACCAATTAGGCCAAGTAACTCGGTCGAGGTTTTATTTTCAAGAGAAAATCTTACATCTGGTTCATCACAATTTAAGTAAACCGAGGAGTCTGGATACTCAGATTGAATCTCCTTTGCAATAGTAGTCTTTCCGACCTGTCTTGCTCCATAGATAATAATGACCTTTCCTCCAAATAGGTCTTTTTTTATAAACTCTTCAATTTTTCTTTTTATTTTCATATTACTGTAATTTAGTACTAATTACAGTAATATAATACTGTAATACTGCCATAATTGCAAGATTAGAAATAATATATGGCTAGACAGAGCCATTTTTAACGACTTTTACCCAATTAACCCAGAACTCTTCAAAACCTTTACAAATTTTGAGGCGCGGTCGAATTCGTTTTTGAATTTTTCGAAACTGGCTGCGGATGGAGAAAAAAGAATGTGGAGTTGGGATTTCTTTGATGAAGAAACGTCATTAAGGAATTTTTTGGAGACGATGACGTTGGGGTCTTGAGGATGCGGATGCGAGACTGGATTCCGGACCAAGTCCGGAATGACAGAGAGCATCTCTTCATAATTATCAAAAATTCGAGGGTTCATCTTACGCCAATAATTCTCTTTGGTGAGGGCTTTTATCATTTTCAAAGTTGCACTTCCAGAGAGCAAAAACAAATTCTGAGGAGCAATTTCCTTGACTACTTTCTTGGCCCAAGCACTATATTCTAAGTCTTTGTCCGTACCTCCGGTTATAAGCACCTTATCCTCCTTTGGAACCCCTTTGTAGGCGTCTAAAAGGGCCACTGTGGCATCGGGAGAGGTGGCAGCGCCATCATTAATCACCTTCAGCTTTTTAGCCTCAAAAATGACCTCCTGACGCAAAGGCACCTGTGGCAAAGTGTCAATTTTCCCGAACAATTCCTGCCATGAACCTGTGTATAAATATGAGGCAGTAAGAGCTGTGAGAAGGTTGGCATTATGAGCAATGTCGGTAAATGGAGACGTCCCCACCACAACATCTTTTGTCTCTCTCCACACCAACTTATCTCCCTTCAAATACATACCCTTCTTCCCTTTTGCTAAAGGTTTTAATGAAAACCAATATACTTGAGCTTTTGGTTTTTGTTTCAAAAAGAATGCACTCCACTCATTGTCAGCATTTAAAACTAAAAAATCTTCCTTTGTTTGATTTAGAAAAATATTTGCTTTAGCTTTCGCATATTTTTCCATTTTTTTATATCTATTTAAATGATCGCGATACAAGTTCGTAACAACAGCCACTTTTGGTGCCAAACTTCCCTTCTGTACAAACTCTAATTGGAATGAGGAAAGTTCCAGAGCAAAAAGATTTGTTTTTTGATTTACAATTTTCAACAGTCCGTTCTCAGGCATATTTCCACCGACTGCTGAGCCTTTTATAAAATGATGTATCCAAGTTGTACTTGAAGTTTTTCCTCGCGTACCTGTGACTGCGATGTATTGAGGCACTTCTTTTTTTTCTTTCAAAACAGAAAGGAAGAGTGAGAAGTCATTGTAAACTTCTTTTTTATATTGTAGTGCTTTTTTCACCCACTCACTTTCATATGCAACACCTGGATTGAAAATTACAGCTTCCACGTTTTTTATATCAGAATCTTTATGCAAACCCAAAGTGTATGAGATATCTTTTGGAAGTTTAGCTATCGAAGGCGCAAGGTGTTCTTTGGTTTTTGAGTCGGTAACAGAAAGCTTCACTCCTTTTTTCAAAAGGAATTTTGCTGTCTCCACCCCACCCCCAAGAATACCCAGTCCAAAGAGTAATGTTTTTTTATTTTTCCACATTTATCCCGTTAGAAATTTATTTATTAATCTCCTATCAAACAATATGAATATTAAACTTAATCATCCCAATTCTAGAAACTGTGCTTATGATAAATTTCTAACGGGACGAATTGCAAAATTCATCGAATATCTGTATTTTAACAGTTTTAAATATGAATACCAGCGTTCTAATCTACCCCGTTAGAGACAGAAAACACTTTAATCTATTGTTAAGATAACGTTTGCCTGGACCCGATTTTAAATATTTTTCTCTTACTCTTGCGTCATGTTCATCTATACACGCTTCGTAATAAATTATATCGAATGGAAGTTTATCTCTTGTATAACCCGATTGCCCTTTATTATGTTGATTAAAGCGTTTTCGGAGATCTCTAGTAGATCCTGTATACCAGCTACTATCTTTTCTACTTTTTAACACATATACATAGTTCATAACGCTTTGATCTCTAACGGGGTTAATCCTCGATACTCAAAATGTCCCTCAATTCTTTTTCTGGGATTTCATTTATTTGCCCGTTATGATTTGAATGGTTTGTTTTCTCTGTTTGTTGTTTTTTTTCTGGAGGATTTTCTCGCTGTACCACTTCTGCTTTCTTTTCTTCTGGTTTATTCTCAGGTTTTTTTTCTGGAGGTAAAACACCATTTGCTACAGTCTTTTCAATAATTTTTGTTTCTGGACCAATACCAATATTTGCTTGTGTCAAAACTGACTGCAAAGCTGAGCGCAAATCTGAAAGACTTTCTTGTGTCACCCCTTTTTTATCTTTCTTTTCTTCACCGTTTCCGTTTCCGTTTCCGTTTTCTTTCGGTTCATCTTTTTTCAAAAAGTTTAGAGAAATTGCTTTTCTTAACTCAAGCTCTCGTTCAAGATGGGCTTTTTCTTTTTCTTCACTTGTACCATGAACCAAAGCTTTTTTAAATGGATTATGATTCCCCTCTTCTCTATGAGGTAAATTATTTTTTCTTTCTTCAAAACTCGGCCTTGCTATATTTCTTTTTTCATTTGAGAATCCAGCATTTTGTGATGAAAAAGAACTTGGGTTACGAGGCTTCGAATCTCCATTTCTTCCTTCACCATTTTGATTATCAAATTTTAGTCTTGTAGCTTGTCCTCCTCCATATCCATTACTTTGGCCGTTACCATTACTACCCGAGCTTTTTCCATTTCCATTTTCATATCCGTTTCTCACACCACCTTCCTTTGAAGTATTTCGTTTATCTTTTTCAACTTCCTCAATTGGTCTATGCCAATCTTTAATCTCATCTTCCACACCCGCTCGAGGTCGAGCAAATTGCGAACGCGACATATCAATTATTTCACTAACATAATTTGGATTAGGCACAGGAGGAGTATTTATTGTAACAGCAGAAAAAGGCTGTGACCCCACACCATCAATCATCAATCTCAAATATATTTGAAACTTATCCAAATTCACAATATCCTCCATTGTAAAAATCGGAGCAAACTCTTTTTCAAGAGCCTCGGCATCATAAGCACCAACTCTAAACGTAACCATTGATCCGACGTTACCAAAAACAGCCGACTTAACCTCTTCGGTCATTTGCTCAATGTATTGATGAGTAATTGTAAGATTGAGTTTGTATTTTCGAGCTTCGGAAAGAATATCAGCAAAAGATTCGTTGGCAAAGTTTTGGAACTCATCCACAAAAAGATAAAAGTTTGGAAGTTTTTTTAATTCTCTTTCAGGCACGTCAGCACGGCTCATCGCTCCTAAATATAATTTAGTGATAAGCATACCTCCGAGCAGGTTTGCGTTTGCTTCACCCATTCTTCCTTTTGAAAGGTTTACAATCAAAATCTTTTTCTCATCCATCATTTGGCGAATATCAAAAGTTGATTTTGGTTGTCCGATAATATTTCGAATAAGTGGATTGGATACGAATTGACCAATCTTGTTTTGAATAGCGGCGCCCGCCTCTTGCATATATCGCTCACCATATTTTGCAAACTCATCAACCCAAAAAGATTCTACTGAAGGATCTGAAATGTTAGCAACTACTTTATTGCGATAATCTTTATCGGCAAGCATTCTGTTTACACCGAGAAGTGTTGAACCTGGATATTCCAAAAGCGCAAGAAGAATATTATTTAAAATATATTCCATACGAGCACTCCACGCATCCACCCAAATCTTTTTGAAGGCAGACATCATACCGTTCGCGACAAGGTGGCGCTTATCAGCACCCACATCCTCCATCACATTAAATGAAACAGGATAATCTAGATCGAAAGGAGCAAAATATAAAACATCTTTAATACGACCCTCGGGCACGTATTCCAAAAGAAGATCTGCGGTTTTTCCGTGCGGATCAATGAAAGCCATTCCGTTTCCATTTTGTATATCTTGAATAGCAAGATTTTCAAGTAGAGTAGATTTACCCATACCTGTTTTACCAATCACATACATATGGCGACTCCTGTCTTTCCCTTTTATACCAAAACGCATACGCTTATTGCGTGAATCTGTCTCGGCAAAATATGTTACTTGCTCATCTTCCATAATTTATCAATATTATATCACAAACACAGTCTACAGTTTAATAATTTTTAATTTTGTAATTTTTAATTTTTAAATAATTTTTAAATGTTTAAATTCAATTATCAAAGCAACGCACTCTGTCATCGTCAGTACTCCGGAGATCCATTTCTGTGTTTAATTTCTGAATTAACTTGGATCCCCGCATTCGCGAGGATGACAATGCGGGGATACTTTTTCATTTAGAACATTTATAACATTAGAACACCTAGAACAATCATCATTCTTTGATTAAGGCGCCAGTTGTGTATTTATTCGAAGGGGCCCACATCATCCATGAAGTAAGACCAACATCATAAGTTGCTTTAATTTCTGCTTTTACTTCAGGTATGTCGTATGTTCCTCCATAATCAAAATCTTGAATCCATGTGCGAAGTTTCAATTTATTTTGTGGCTCGTGAGTGTAAAGCACTTTCTTTGAGGATGTACCCAAATCAATTTTTGTATTATCAAGCATAGCTACAGCCGTTGTTGTGGCCTCCGCTCTCTCCACAGCTCTTTTCATAACAAATTTTGTAAGTTCATATGGAACAGTATTTGGATTTTTCCAACCATTAAAATTCTTAGGATAATGAGATGGATATACCATAGGTGCGACATAATCAAAATATGGCAATGTTCGCTCGAGCACTTGTCCAATATTTAAATCATCATTGTTTGTTGTTGTCATCCCAAATAAATCAGCAGAAGTAGGAATATTTGATTTCTTCATTTCAACACTTAAATATTTGAAAAACTTTTCTAGCTGATCTGCTTTCGAACCAGTCGAAAGCGTGTACTTTGCATCCTTCATGTTTCCATCAGATGGGAATCGAATATAATCAAAGTTTATTTCATCAAAACCAATATTATATGCATCGCGAGCAATTGCGATTGTATAATCCCAAGTTTCTTTTCCACCAACATCAAGAAAACTTAATCCTTTACCATCCTTCCAGTTTCCACCCGTTGAAATACTTTTCACAGCAAGTTCAGGGTGGAGTTTCGTAAAGTGCGGATCTTGAAAGACTGTCACTCGAGCAATAGCATAAATATTTTTTGAGTGAAGTTCCTGCAAAAATTCTCTCATGTCTCTAGCTCCACATTTTGCAGAATCCCAAGCATGCTTCAAAGATGGATCTGTTGGTTCGTATGAAAGTGTTCCAGAAAAATCTTTTACATCAATTACAATTGCATTTATTTCTGTCGTATCAGCAATCTTTACTAATGATGCACGAAAATCTTTTGTACCAACTACACAACTAGACATGTAGATAGCTTTTAAAGGCTCTGGTGTTTTTAAATGCTTTACTGTTTCTTTTGCAATTTCCTCTGTTGTTGTAGATGAAGCTAAGGCATTTTCTTTTGGATTCAATACTTTTCCTCCATTATTCTTTAAAGCAAATATTTTTGGAACGGCAAAAAAAGATAGCAACAAAACAGCAATCACAACGATTGACAATAAAAATTTAACTTGAGTTTTGTTCATATACTATTCTTTGTTTAAAATTGAAAAGTCATCCTTTACCTCTTTTACTTCTTCACCTTTTTTTTCAGTTACAATTCCTATAGTTTTTTCTACTTGAGACTGCTTGAATGTTGAACACTCGACTGGTTCTTTGTGAAGCCTATATGTGCCAAAAGCAATACAAAGACCAAGTATGTAAGTAAACATATCTCGAATCCATGAAGGAATACCGAGCAAAGGTATGAGCGCGACTAGGACACCTAAGGTAACAATGGTTTTATAACTTTTTAGATATTTTGCGATGATCATAGTATTTTTTGTTTTTAATTAGACTTAAGTATACTAACATATATAGCTGCTTTTTACAGCATTTTGAGCATTTTTTAGAGCTAACACGGCACGAATGACACGAATAGACTACGACGAATTACACGAATAAAATACAAAACTCTCCTTTCTGTCATTCTCGCGTACTCGCGGGAATCCAAGTGCTGAATTTATGTAACGGAACACAAACTTGGATCCCCGCATTCGCGAGGATGACAATGCAGGGATACAGAATTCCATTCGTGTCATTCGTGAAGTCGGGGAGGGACCCGACTGCAAGGACGGAGGACGACGGTCCGAGTTGTGGTCAGGAGATTTTTCAGCAGAAAAATACTCGTGACGTTTATTCGTGTATTAGTGTCGTGGACTGACCACAACCACAAACTCCCCTCTTGTTTTTTCTGGAGTATCTGTGAAAATTTTCAACAATTCTTCTGCGGTGCCCACAAGTGTGTCTTCAAACATTTTTGTAATTTCTTTTGCTACTACAATTTTTCTATCTGGAGTAAATTTTTGTAATGATTCAAGTGTTTTCAAAAGTCGATGTGTTGATTCATAAAAAACCATAGCTCGCTCAGAATTTGCAATTTCTTTAAACAAAGTCTCTCTTCCTTTTTTATGAGGAAGGAACCCTAGGAATGTAAAATCTTGCACAGGCACACCGGCTATAGAAAGTGCCGACGTGAGAGCACTGGCTCCGGGCACCGCTACAATTTTAGGAGCTTCCGTTTCGGAATTAAGAAAATGTTCACGAATTTTTGAAACAAGAAGTGAGCCTGGGTCTGATACGGCAGGAGTACCGGCATCGGATACAAGAGCAAGATTTTTACCTTCATTAAGTAATTCAATAATATAATCAACTTTTTGAAGTGTGCTGTGAGTATGGTAGCTCAAGGTCTTTGTATGAATATCATAATGATTCAAAAGTTTTTTTGTCACACGAGTATCCTCACAAAGAATAACATCAACCTCCTTAAGTATGCGAAGGGCCCGAAGAGTGACATCTTCTAAATTTCCTATTGGAGTTCCGATGACATATAAATTAGACATAGATTTTATTTCAACAACGCTTCACCGACTTCATAAATATTCCCCGCACCCATTGTTACAAAAATATTTCCTTTTTCTAAAGTTTCGTTTGTATAAGATTGAAGTTCTTGTAAAGAATTGAAAGTCACAACATCTTCGGAATGTTTAATCATTTCATCTTTTAAAATCTGTGATGAAATTGTTCCGTCATCTTTTTCACGAGCGGCATAAATCGGAGCAAGTAAAATTTTATCCGCGTTCACAAAAGCTCCTGCAAATTCGTTTAAATGATCTCTTGTACGAGAATATAAATGTGGTTGAAAAGCTACTATTATTTTCTGTGTTGAGTATTTTTTTCGGAGCGCATCGAGTGTTGCCTTAATCTCTGTTGGGTGATGAGCATAATCATCATAAACAATTGCTCCAGATTTTGTTTCGCCTTTTAATTCTTGCCTTCTCCACGTTCCTTTAAAATCTTTTAATGACTCTACGGCTTTCTTAGGTAAAATTCCAAGCGCATGAGCCACAGCAATAGCCGCTCCAGCATTTGATTTATTGTGCGCGCCGAAAGCTGAAATCTCAAAAGACATATCTCTATAAGAAGAATAATCGATAAGCTTTGCATTTATATCTGCAACAACAGGCTCTACGTTTTTATTTAAAACATCGGCAATCAAATAATCCTCACGTCCCAATTTTTCAGAAAACTCAGTAAAAGCCGACTGTATATCTTTTAAGTCTTTAAAATAATCTAAATGATCTTCGTCAATATTTGTTATCACAATCATCCTAGGGTGAATATTTAAAAATGAACGTCGGTATTCACAAGCCTCAACAACAAGATACGGCCCCTTGCCTGCAATAAAATTACTTCTTTCTTCTTTGAGCATCGAACCCACTATCACAGTTGGATCTAAATCATTATCTTTCAAGATTTTTGCTATCATTGCTGTGGTAGTAGTTTTCCCATGTGTCCCTGAAACTGCAATTGTATATTTATCTTTTGAAACAATACCGAGCATTTCTGGATATGAAATCACTTGAATGTTTAATTCGCGAGCTTTAACAACTTCAGGGTTTTCATCTGGGACAGCAATCGTACGCACAACCAAATCAATATCACTTGTGATATTTGAGGCATCATGACCTTGATGCACTTTTACTCCCATATTTTCAAGCTCAATTGTGACAGGTGAAAGAGAAGAATCAGAACCAGTGATTTCCTTATCTTGAAGCGAAAGCATGCGAGCAATAGCGGAGACGCCAATACCACCGATGCCAATGAAGTGTATTTTTTTTAAGTTTTTTAAGTCTGTGTTTGTCATTATTTGAATTACTTATGAAACACATAACATGGAGCATGTAACAAATAATTTTTTTAATATCATCTCTAATTAACCCCTCCTGTTTGTCATTCCGGCGAAGGCCGGAATACAGTCTGAAAAATTCGGGTTAACCTGGATCCCCGCATTCGCGAGGATGACAGAAATGCGGACGAGTTAATGGTGGATGGTATAAATTATTGTTTCAAAATTTAATTATGTTATGTGTTATGTGTTATGTCTTTAAATCGTTTCCACCAAAATCATATTTGTATTAACATTCTCTCCAAATGGCGAACCGGCCACAATCACAATTTTATCTTCATGCCCCACAAGATTTTCATTATGAAGAAATTGTTTAACTGTCTTTAAAGCTTCCTCTAAACTTTCAAACTCATCAACCAAAACAGGATGCGTTCCAAAAGATAAAAGTAATTGTCTAAATGTCACCTCATTTGGTGTGAAAGCAATAATTGGCTGAGAGGGTTTAAATCTTGAAATCATACGCGCACTCTTTCCAGAAAGTGTTAGGCATGCAATAATTTTTGCTCCAACTTTATCCGCCGTCTCAGCCACAGAATTTATTACAGACTGCCCAAGTTTTTCATCATGCTCATCTGGTACATTTTGCGAAATTTCATTTTTTGCAATTGTATCTTCAACACTTAAAGCCACGCGAGTCATCTCTGCCACAGCTTCAGTTGGATAATCACCAAGAGCAGTTTCTTCTGAGAGCATGACAGCGTCGGTGCCGTCGATGATAGCATTCGCCACATCTGAAACTTCAGCGCGAGTAGGAGTTGGTGACGTGAGCATCGATTCTAGCATTTGAGTTGCTGTGATTACAGGCTTGCCAGCTTCATTACTTTTCTTAATTATCATTTTTTGAAGAGCTGGCACTTGCTCGGCGAGCATTTCAATAGCCAAATCTCCTCTTGCCACCATAATCGCATCCGAAAGTTCAATTATTTCATCAAGATTTTTTATAGCTTGAGGAGTTTCAATTTTTGCAATAATTTTTGCTTCAGATTTTGCTTCATTTAAAATTTCTCTCAAATCTAAAATATCTTTTGGATAACGAACAAATGAAAGTGCTACAAAATCAACTTTATTTTCTATTCCAAACTTAACATCTTCTTTATCTTTTTCTGTAAGTGCTGGGATTGAAAGATTTGCATTTGGAAGATTCACACCTTGCATACTTTTAATTTCTCCACCTGTTATAACTTTACAAATCACATCATTATCCTTTACTTCAATTACTTCAAGTTTTTCTTGCCCGTCGTGAAGATAAATAGTATTACCTTTTGAAATTTCCATCGCAAAGTTTGGGTAGTTTACCGATACGTGATTTTCATCACCATCAACTTCGTCTATTGTGATTGTAAAATTTGCACCCTCCTTAAGAACGATAGTTTCTGTTTTAAATTTTCCAATACGAATTTTTGGCCCACCCAAATCTTGAATCACGGCGCATTCAATACCTGTTTTCTCTGAAGCTATCGCAAGATTTTTTATTCTCCTTGTATGCTCTTCAAAATCGCCATGAGAAAAATTTAATCTCATGACATTCATACCAGCTTTAAGTAATGAAGTGAGAGCTTCTTCAGACTCTGTTTTTGGACCAATAGTACATACAATTTTTGTTTTTTTTGCTGGTATCATAAATGAAAATAATTGATTATTATTGGCTATATTAGTATGTATAATACACGAAACGACATAAAATTCAAAGCAAAAAAATACCCCACGAAAGTCGCAGGGTGATCAATTACGGACATACTTCAAAGTGTCAGGATTTTCAATAATCAGACAACTAAAGTCCTTTGCTATCCTATCCAAACGCTTTTCTGCTTCTTCGTACCTTTCATTGAGATCGACAGGTAGGCACTCAAGAGCGAGTATGTTTTCAGAGAATCTAAAAAAGAAACCGTTCACCGACCAAGCCCAATTAACCTTTTCACTACCTGTTTCTAGAGCAGTTAATTCGAGATATATGTCGATTATTGGTAACATTTCGTTTGCCGAGTCATTCAAAGACCTACACATTTCTTTTAAGGACATGAGACTGTCTTCTTTATTTGCAAAACGCACTTCCTCCATAGTTATGAATGCTGACACTGAGCCACGAATAATTTCTCTATAATGAGAATGTGCACGGTCGTTTTTTCTCAGAATATTAATTAGGTAACGTGGAAATATAAAAATACCCACAAAACCATCGATTGTTGCTCCAATGCATATAGCAAACAGGAACAACGATGTATCCGAGATCGTTGGTATTATCATTGTTTTCTCCTTTGTTCAAATCTAACTAGAAGCCTACACCAAAGAAAAATTAATGCAATGGTTAAATAATTCCAAATTAACACCTTTTCGTTTGTCATTCCTGCGGAGGCAGGTGAGCTTGGGATGGGACCCAAGCGCAAGGACGGAGACTGACGAGTCGAGTCGTGGTCAGGAGATTTTTCAGTAGAAAAATACTCGTGACCCAGGTTCGGATTTTCGGACTGGATTCCGGCCTTCGACGGAATGACAGAGGGTTCAGGGTTTTCACTTGGATCCCCGGGAGTACCCGAGGATGACAATACGGGCGCAGGAATGACAGAGGGGTCGGGAGTGACAGAGGGAGAGGTGGGGATTTTGGAAAGTGTGAAGTCGCGGAAACACTCATTGATGTCGGGTGGAAGGACAGGGATGCCGAGGCGTTTACATTCGTTAACAGATTCAGAAACTTTTTCTAAGTCTCCTGCTTCATGTGTAAGAATTGAGGTCATATATTCTCCCGGAAAATTGGCTTTGAAATATGCTGTTTGATATGCCACACGTCCGTAAGAAACAGAGTGAGCTTTGTTGAAACCATAGGCAGCAAATGGTTCGATCCATGCCCAAATTTCTTTTGCTTTCGCCTCTGTCCATCCTGAATGTTTTATACATCCCTCAATAAATTTTGCTTTCTGCTTTTCCATTTCTTCTGGAATTTTTTTGCCCACAGCTTTTCGGAATTTATCTAATTCGCCCCAAGAATATCCAGCAAGTTTGTGCGCCATCATAAGAAGGTCATCTTGATACACAAGAATTCCATAAGTCTTTCTTAAAATGGGTTCAAGTATTGGGTCTGGATATTTAATTAATTTTGGATTATGTTTTCGTGCAATATAATCTGGAATAAATTGTAAAGGGCCTGGGCGATAAAGTGCGATCATGGCATTGATGTCGTGAATTGAAGTCGGCTTTAATTCTATTAAATGTTTTGTCATACCTCCACCATTTAATTGAAAGAGATCCGCTGTTTCTCCACGAGCAAGCATTTCATAAGTTTTCTTATCCGCAATATCCATTGTGTCGAGATCAATTTTTATATTATGAAATCGTTCAATTAGTTTTAGGGTGTCGGCAATAATGGAAAGATTTTTTAAACCAAGGAAGTCAAATTTCAAAAGTCCGGCTTCTTCCACAGAATACATATCGTATTGAGTAATGATTTTACTTTCACCTTTTGTATCGAGCTGAAGGGGAGTAAAGTCTGTAAGTTCTGTTGGCGATATTACAACTCCTGCAGCATGGACAGAAATATGTCTGGCATTGCCTTCAATTTTTTTTGCCATATCAATAATGGTTTTTGTTTCTTCGTCTGTATCATAGAGTTTTTTCAAATCGGGCTCAATTTCAAGTGCTTTTTCAATTGTCATCGGGAAGCCCTGGGAGCCGATAGGAATGAGCTTTGAAATTTGGTCGCCCTTTGAATAAGGGAAACCCATAGCACGCGCTACGTCCTTCACAGAGCCTCGAGCGGCCATTGTACCGAAAGTTCCAATCTGAGCCACCTTATTATGGCCATATTTTTGCCTTGTATATTCCACCATTTCATCTCGCCTATCATCGGCAAAGTCCATATCAATATCTGGTGCGGAAGGTCTATCTGGATTTAAAAAACGTTCAAAAGGGATTTCATATTCAAGTGGATTGATGTTTGTAATACCAGAAAGAAATGTCACCATCGATCCAGAAACTGAACCTCTAATATTTGTTAGAATTTCATGTGTTCGAGCATATAGAAGAAGGTCAGCCACAACAAGAAAATATGGAGAGTAACCTTTTGTGCGAATAACAGTAAGTTCATATTCCACACGTTCTAAAACTTCAGGAGTTTTTTCAATTCCTCTTTTTTCAAAACCTTCATATACAACGCGTCGAAGTTCGTCATCTGCATTTGTGCCTTCGGGCAAAATCATTTTTGGAAAAACCCATTTTCCAAGTTCGAGATTTACATTACATATCTCTGCAATTTTTACTGAGTTTTCTAATGCATCTGGCTCATCTTTAAAAAGTTTAACAGCCTCTTCTTGTGTAAGAAAAGAAAAGTCAGCATCTTCATCTTCACCAGTGTCTCGCAAGCTCGTATTTTTTTGAATTGCAATTACTGTGTCACGAGCGCGCTTATCATCTTTTTTTAAATAATAAACGTCAGAAGCAGCAACGATAGGAATATTTTGTGATCGTGCAAATTCAATCAATTTTTTCATACTTACTTCGTGGCCAGAAATTTCTGGGTGGTGTGTTATTTCAATATAAAGATCATCTTTATATATTTTTTTGAAAAAAGAAAGTGCCTCCTCTGCTTTTTCTAAATTATTATTATTGAGTGCATTTACTATTTCATTATTAAATGAAGGGAGTATGGCGACGAGTCCTTCATTTAATTCTTCCATTAGTTCTCGGTCGATGCGAGGTTTGTAGTAAAAACCCTCAAGGTTGCTTCGCGATACAAGTTTTATAAGATTTCTGTATCCATCCATATTTTTTGCGAGTAAAACTATTCTAGTGTGTTTATTGTCGAGTCGATGTTCTTTGTCGAGTCGTGTACGAGCGGCGATATAAAAGTCTACACCAATGATTGCTTTTATTTCTGCTTTTGTACATTCTTGAATGAATTCAATTGTGGCATACATATTGCCGGAGTCGGTAAGAGCGATAGCATTCATCCCATCATTTTTTGCAGTTTTTATAAGCGCGTCGACTTTTGGAAGGGCGTTTAGAAGGGAATAGTGACTATGGGTGTGTAAGTGGATAAATTTGGGCACGTTGTAAATGTAAAATTAAAAATGTAAAAAGTAAAATTGATAAGAAAAAAGCGATTTTTCTGTCATCCTCGCGAATGCGGGGATCCAGATTAATTTGTGTATTTGTATAATAGAATCCCAAACCTGGATCCCCGCATTCGCGAGGATGACAGCATATAGTGGGGCGCTATCAAAAATGTCTATAATACTGCTATTATAGCCGAAAAAGGGCAAATGTATGCATATTGACTTTTGACTCAGGTGGTGTAAGGTTTTGGGTGGAAATTGTAAAAATATGAAAACTAAATCGAAATACATCTTCTTTTCATTGTTTGCCTCGCTTATACTTCTAGCACTCCATAGTATGTATATAATTGGGATAGCGTATACTCAAAACAAACCGGAAAATTTGTTGTGGAGTTTACCTCTTCTTATTATATCAATATCAGTTATCTTTTGTGTTTTTGTGTTCAAACCAGCGATTAACAAAACTTGGTCTTCTTGGCCAGAAAAGATAAATGGGGATAAGATAGGTAATCCTAATAGTAAATTTATCCCACAGGAAGAATTTTTTGCAAAAAAAGATAAATTGAAATGGAGCAACTCGATGGGTCCATTCACTTGGGAAAGAGTGCAAGAAATTATTGAGAAAAAAAATAAAAACTGGCGATTTCCCATAAGGGAAGAGCTTAAGGGTCGCTATTTTTTTCGTACTCATAATTATGATTCAAAGTATTGGATGGCAGATCAGCGAATTTTTTCAGAAGCTTACAGCAAGGAGACTGTAGCTGGGCGCGGTGTTAAAGCCTATTTATATCTCGTCCGTGAAGTTTGAATTCACTACCACACTGTGCAAATGGTGTGGTTTTTTTCTTGCCCCGCATTGTCATTCCCGCGAAGGCGGGAATCCATGATTCAAATTTTGCAGACTGGATTCCGGCCTTCGCCGGAATGACAGAAAGAGGTTAATCTTTGCTATAATAACAATCAATGAAATTGGTGAAGAAAAAAGATTTTGTTGGAATAGACGAAGTGGGGCGTGGGCCTTTGGCGGGGCCTGTGGCCGTTTGTGCATTCCTGTGGTATGGAGAAAGATTTCCGAAAGAATTGAAGGGGATTAAGGACTCAAAAAAAATTTCAGAAAAGAAAAGGGAAGAGTGGTATGCGAGAATTTTAGAATTTAGAAAAGAAGAGAAGTGCGATTTTAGGGTTGTATATAAATCAGCAAAATATATTGATAAATGGGGGATAAGCCATGCAATAAAAGAGGCTTTAAAAAGTGCATTGACTCCCCTGCCCTTAAATTCAAAAAAAGTTACAGTGCTTTTAGATGGTGGTTTGAAAGCACCTAGCGAATATTTAAATCAAGAGACAATAATAAAAGGTGATACAAAAGAATTTGTTATAAGTGCTGCATCAATCATGGCAAAAGTTTCTCGCGATAAATTAATGAAAAAACTTGGAAAGAAATTTCCAAAATATGGATTTGAAATTCATAAGGGGTATGGGACGGTC
>CAZGFB010000012.1:0-15473 GCA_964525175.1 uncultured Candidatus Saccharibacteria bacterium
GAAACTTATGGAAAACTTCTCGAGGAACACAAACTTAATACTATTGGCCACCCAGATGTATCTATTGTTAAACTAGCTGAAGGAAATCCTCTAGTCTTTAAAATAAAAGTTGCTTTAATGCCAAAAGCAGAGCTTCCAGATTATGGAAGTATCGCAAAAGAAGTTTCAAAGAATAAAAAAGAAGTGTCTGTGGAAGACAAAGAAATCGATGAAACTATTGAGGAAATTCGAAAACATCGAGCACATGAAGAAATGCATAAAAAAGGAATTCCCCACACAGAAGGCGATGATAAAGACATGGTGCTTCCTGAAGTAAATGATGAATTTGTAAAAACTCTTGGAGATTTTGCAGACCTTGAAGATTTCAAAACAAAACTAAAAGAAAATATTCTTAATGAAAAGAAACTTAAAGAAAAACAAAGAGTTCGACTTGAGATAGTTGAAAAAATAATCGAGAAAACAAAACTTGCAATTCCAGCAGTGCTTGTGGAAAGCGAGCAAGACAAACTTGTAAACCAGTTTAAAGGCGACCTTGCACAATACGGAATGAAACCAGAAGATTATTTAGCGAGTATCAAGAAAACAGAAGAAGATTTACGAAATGAATGGAAAGGCGAAGCTGAAAAGCGAGCAAAGATGAATGTTATTCTCGCCGAAATTGCAATTAAAGAAAAACTAGAACCAAACAAAGAAGAAGTTGAATCTCAAGCATCACAACTTCTAGCGATGTACGCCGACCTCGACCCCCTTCGCGCAAAGGTTTATGTGGAGCATATGCTGACTAACGAGGAGGTGTTTAAGTTTTTGGAACAGAATTAGGATTTAAGAATTATGAATAGAACACCGCGCCTACGGCACGGTGTTCTATTGTATTTCTGAGCTTTTCTTAATTCATAATTCATACTTCCTAATTCCACCCCTCTATGCTATACTGAGTCCTTAGAAGGAGCTCCTAAAATATGAGACTTATCACCAGTGAAGAACTGCCAGTTTTTGTTCGTAACTCAAAATCAACCACCACTGTCCCCCCAGGCGAATACCCGGTGACTTCGGTTCCGGCAATCGACATACCGGGCATGAGTATAATGTGGTACAAATTCATTGGAACCGAAATTATCGTCGGCCTCCCCACTGAACTTTGCCGAGAGATGATTTTCGCTGACTAATTTACTTCTGCATCTTTTGCAGAAGTTTTTCTTTTCTTGCCCTACTAAGTTTTTACCATGTAATGAATTCTGTCAAAACCAGTAATCAGGTTTTGACAATGGTAAAAAGTTTGGAGGGTCCATTTTTTTTACAAAAACTACAGCAGTAGTTTTGCAACCACCGCCACACTCGCGGTTTCTGCGCGAAGCACTTGGGTGCCAAGTGTTACAAGGGGAATATTATTTTTTTTAAATAATTCCAAATCTCTTTCGCCCCAACCCCCTTCAGGACCGATAAATAGTCCTAATTTTTTAATAGATTTTAATTGTTCGGTGTTAAATATTCCCCCAGTTAAATGTAGTGCGACTGCTTCATAATCTAATTCCTTTGTTGCTTCATCAAGAGTGATAGGCTCACATATCTCCGGCATAAACCCTCTTTCAGACTGCTCACTCGCCTCTTTAATTATTTTTCTTGCTCTATCAATATTCAAACCTTTCTTTTCACTCCTTTCTGAAATCACAGGTACAAATTTTGAAATACCAAGTTCCGTACATTTTTCCAAAACCCATTCAAATTTGTCCTTTTTAATCAGTGAAGCAAAAAGAATTACTTCGTTTTTTAAAACATTTTCCACCTCTTTTTTATTCAAAATCTTCACATTCACCTCTTTTTTATTCATAGAAACAATCTCCGCCAAATATTCAAATCCTGAATTATCTAGCAAAACTATCTCGTCTCCTATTTTTTTCCTAAATACATGAAAAATCTGATGCACAAAATCTGCATCGATAATCATTATCTCATTTCCTTCCTCTATTTCCTGTTCAATAAAAAATCGTTGTAGTTTCATAAATTAGAGGTTGAGGCTATCCATCATAGCTTTTACTGTTTTAAATTTTTTTCCATGCTTTTTCGCCCATTCAGCCTCTTTAATCATTCTTCTCTCCTCTGCAGGTGTAAAACCGTTGTCTGTAAGTCCTTTTATTGCAAGACTTTGAGTTTTTATTGATCGAACGAGAAACATCTTTACAGCAGAAGAAATATCGGTACCCAAACTATCAAAAAGTTTTCGAGCTTCCCTCTTCACTTTTGAGTCTATTCTAATTTGTATTGTTGTTGATGCCATATATCTTAAGTATATACATTGTAGTTACATTGTCAACAACCAAAATTGACACAGATTAACCAGTAAACCCTTCCAATTTTTGTGAGAATTAAGAATATTAAGAAATCCTTCAAACTTTTTGACATGACACAGTTTGAGTACAAGCTGTGTGTTAAAATTCCAATGTCAAAAACTTAGTAGGACAAAGAAAAACCGTGAACATTTCAAGTTCGCGGTTTGGTGAGATTTAATCACCTTAAGATTTAACGACCATAGCTCGTAGCAGGTCGGCAACACGCTTTGGTTTTTCGGTAATAAACAACAAATCATTTGGATCGTAGCGGGGATTTCTTGCGTTTTCAACAGCCCAAACTGCCAAATCTTCACAATTAATCGCTGTATCAAGAGTCAATTCATCCACAGATAGACCATGCATTTTTGACATTATTTCAAAAGCCTCACAACAAACCTTCACCAATTCTTCAACAGTTAGCACCTTCCAGAGATTTGCTTTGTTGATGCTAAAGTCGCCAAATAGACCTTTAAACCGTCCAAGTTTTCGAACATCGTCTGGGGTACAGGCGTAATCACTCCTTTTTTTTCCACCTAAAACCAACTTTGGATAGATGTAGAAGAGTGCAATTACAACGAACCCAGCCAACACACAGATAGAGACATCAAATGTTTTCATCGTTTTATTTCGTTTTTTTCCTCCATAACTCAGCACTGTGCTTCGCTACAGACATTAAAAGACAACAAAAAGTTAACTTTTCATGCCTATAGCAAAACAGCCAGGAATCTACGTTCATTTATTGCCAAAGAACTATATTTCGGTATATTACATCATATTTGACCAAAAAAGTCCAGCATTTGCTTTTATCCCTTTATTCTTGTATTGTAAGTATATATTTGAATCTGTTACGGTTTTGTTTGTCATCCTCGCGAATGCGGGTGAGAAAGCATGGGTATGCTTTCGCAAGACCGGAGGCTGTCGAGCCGAGGTGTGGCCAGGAAATTTTTCTTCAAAAAAATATTCTTGGATCCAAGTTAATTTCTTCAGAATGGATTCCCGTCTTCACGGGAATGACACTGGGTAGATTCATTTTTATTTTTTTCATTTAATCCAAAAACCATGTCATATCTTATACCAACTGTTATCGAGAAGTCCCCACTAGGCGAACGAGCTTACGATATTTACTCACGTCTTCTTAAAGAAAATATTATTTTCCTCGGTGGAGCCATCAACGATGATGTAGCAAATATCATCATTGCTCAACTACTTTTCCTTCAATCCGAAGATCCAAAAAAGGATATTACAATGTATGTGAACTCCCCCGGAGGACATGTAACAGCCGGCCTAGCCATTGTGGACACAATGAACAATATCAAAAATGATGTTTCAACTGTCTGTGTAGGAATCGCAGCTTCAATGGGAGCCGTTATTCTTTCTGCCGGAGCAAAAGGGAAAAGATTTGCCCTTCCAAACTCGGAGGTTATGATTCACCAGCCACTCGGAGGAACAGAGGGGCAGGCATCAGATATTGAAATCAACGCCAAGCACATAATCAAAACTCGAGAGACTTTAAATAAAATGCTCGCAAAAAACACAGGACAAACACTATCAAAAATCGAAAAAGACGCCGACCGCGACTTCTTCATGAGTGCCGACGAGGCGAAGAAATACGGGATAGTAGACAAAGTCGTCTAAAAAATAGTAATTTTTAGACAGTTATAAATGTTCTAGTGTTCAAGCTGTTCTAAATGTTGAAAATGCCACGCTTGCGGCATTTTATGTATTATCAACTAGAACAATTACCCCATTTAGAACACCTATAACAGCAAATGCGTTTCGCATTTGCTTTTTCCCCTTGACAAATGTATTATAGGGTTATTACTGGTATTAAATCAAGGTTGCAAACTTCTGGCATTATATGACATTCATTCTCAACAATTCTACACATTTCCCAATAAGAGACGCATCACATAATTAAAGGGGTGAACAACCGTTCACACAAATGACATTAAAAGTAATCATATTCCTAGCCCTCGCTGGCCTCATCGGTATAGCTATAGGTTATTTTTTGCGTCTCATCATTTCTTTAGGAAAGAAGGGTTCTATGGAACTCGACATCAAGGAAATGCTTTTGGGAGCGCGAGAAGAAGCCAAGAAGATCACGCTTGAAGCAGAGAAAAGTGCATTGGAGCTAGCCAAGACAGCCCGTGAAGAGCAAAAGGAAAAAGAAGATAAGTTATTAAAAACAGAAGAGCGCCTAATTAACAAAGAAGGTCTTTTGGATAAAAGGCAGGTTGATATTGATCATGAAGCTGAAAACTTGAAGCAAAAAAATGCTGAGATTGAAGCGGAACTTTTGAAAATATCAGAAATTGAGGCACAGAAGATGAGCGAGATTGAAAAGATTGCAGGTCTTTCAAAAGAAGAGGGTAAGCAAGAGCTTTTCAAAATCATAGAGAAACAGTCTGAAGAAGATTTGGCTATTCGAATGCAAAAGCTTGAAATGACTGGTCAAGAAAAGATTGAAAAGCAGGCTAAAGACATTTTAGCATCATGTATTCAAAGATATGGAAATTCTGTTTCATCAGATGTATTTACAACTCATGTAAACATTCCAAGCGATGAAATTAAAGGTAAAGTTATTGGAAAAGAAGGTAGAAACATTAAAACATTTGAAAGGATGTCTGGTGTTGAACTTATTGTTGACGATACTCCCGGAGCAATCACAATATCTTCATTCGACCCCATCCGAAGACAGGTGGCTCGTGTTGCACTTGAAAACTTAATTCTTGATGGAAGGATTCAACCTGCAAAAATTGAGGAAATGATTGAAAAAGCAAAACTTGAAATTAATAAAATCATTAAGGAGAAAGGTGAACAAGCAGCGTATGAGGTGGGAGTGTTCAACCTCGACCCACGATTACTTGGTATTTTGGGGCGACTTTACTTCCGAACAAGTTATGGACAAAATGTTCTTCAGCACTCTATTGAAATGACACATATTGCTGGAATGATCGCTCAGGAAATGGGAGCAAATGTGCAAGTTACAAAAGCTGGTGCACTTCTCCACGATATTGGAAAAGCAGTAGACCATGAAGTAGCTGGTTCACACGTTGAAATCGGACGAAGAATTCTTCAGAAGTTTAATGTGAGTGAGGAAGTTGTGAAAGCAATGCAAGCTCATCACGAAGAATATCCATTTGAAACTGTCGAAAGTATTATTGTTCAAGTCGCCGACTCTATTTCAGGTTCCCGCCCAGGTGCAAGACGTGACAGTGTTGAAAACTATATCAAACGACTTGAAGACTTGGAAAAGATTGCAACTTCATTTGAAGGCGTTGAAAAAGCTTATGCTTTGCAAGCAGGACGTGAAATTCGAATATTTATCAATCCGTCTGCTATGGGTGATGTTGAAACAAAAGAACTCGCAAGAAATGTTGCGCTTCGAATCGAACAAGAATTGAAATACCCAGGAGAGATCAAAGTGACAGCGATAAGGGAAACGAGGATAATTGATTACGCGAGATAGAAACCGTTCGATATTATTTTTTCCGACCGCTCCGTCGTCCTGCGACTCCTCGCTTCGGTTTCGCCGAAAACTTTTGATTACAAAAGACCGTGCTTTTCGGCTCCAAATGCTCGGAAAAAACAAAATCTCACTCTAGTTTGCAGAAAATACAAAAGAAATACCGTCGTGATTGCTTGCGCAACCACGACGGTTTTTTTTGATTTGTACTGTTGGGTTTTTAGCCCTTACCACCCCCGCCTCCACTGCTCACAGGCGCGGGGTCATCATAGATGGCTGTATCCAAATAAACAATCCATGACGAAGCCGTAGGAAGCGTAATACCTGCCGACCATTGATTTGGTGTTAGCAAAATACGAAACTTCTCACCGCTGTATTTGTTTTTCACCCAGATGTATTTGGGAAATTCAAGGATGTTATTGGTTCCATCTTTGAGGATGATCCCACTAAACTTAACCTGCCGAGCCAAATTGATTTCCACAGAAGCGACTGGGGCTTCATGCTTTCCACCAACGTAGCCGGTAAGATTAACATAAACGATCTGCCCTTGATTTAAACCGTCGTCATTAACAGCCGAGTAATCTCCCAAAGAAACAGGTACCGTTCCAGTCACGACATAAGTCGGAAGGACAGCTCCGGTCTTAAGCGAGTATCCAACATTCTTGTTGGCCAATCGCAAGACGAGCATCCCATCTTTTCCACAATAACCCACCGGGGCCATTAGCCAACCGTTCCAGACATCGACATCGATCCATTGATCCTTGTAGCGAATGTAGGCTGACTGAACCTCGTTGCCGACATAAATTGGCACGAAGGGGACAATCTGTGACAAGTCGAGATTTTCACAAATCATCGTCCCGTCCAAAGCAACAGTAACTGGAGCTTCGCCCCAAAAGAGCGTAAAGCCGGCAGAGTTGTGAAGCTCGGCATAAGCCCTCAAAGGCACACCTTTATCGAAGACCTTGAAACGGAAGTCAACATTGTTGATAACGTCGACGACCTCTTCAGGAGAAGTCCGCGTGTCTGGGTGAAAATATAGCGAGGTAACATCGCTGTTATCCCACGAAATCGACTCACCCCAAACGGACACCTGCCCGCCCCTGACATTATTGATGGCATCGGCGCGCACTTCTGACTTACTCGTAATTGGCAAAGACTCGGGAAGAGTTGAGACAGTTGGAGTCACCGGCTCTGCAAAAGCAGTACCGGCGATGGCTAACACACAAAATAGATGTTTGATTGATTTCATACTTTTCTTTCTTTTCGATTTTCTGTTTTTTTGTTCGTTTGCTTGTTGTTATCGTTGGAAGGTGGCCTTGACTCGACCGTGAACCTCCGTTGTTGTTTCTGTTTCTGTCACAGTCGCTGTTTCAGGCACAACCTTCACAGGGGCACCTTTAACAATTTCTTCCTTCTCCACCTTCAGCACCGAAGTACTGACGGCCGTTTGTATTTCAGCCTTCGGCTGAAGATTTTCGATAAGAAGCCCAAGTCCGATGATCATAATCACCGCACCCAACACCATCATTAGTTTGTTTTTCATGATTTTCTCCTTTTTGTCAAAGAAAACAGCGCCCCAGACGTCCATTTATAGCCATATTTTGGCGTTTAAATGGTCATTTAAAGCGATATTCCTTATATATCATAGCATAAGACCACATTATTGTCAAGCATGTAAATAGTTGCATCAAAAAAATGGCGTAATATAATGGTATTAGACGATTCACTCTTTGTTGACGCACGGAGAGTATCGACGGTCGAATTCCATTCCAACAAATGAGAGATGTGTGGATGAGTAATCTCATACACAACATCCGAATGTCGTTGGAATATAAGGTTTACGCTTTTATTACCAATTTCATCAGTAAATAAAAATGAACAAACAAGGAATTGTAGAGGTAGTTCACGGCGTGGTTGGCGGTACAAAAGTACAGGCTGAGCAGGTTGTTGATGCTATTCTTGAATCTATTGTGAAGACACTTAAATCAGGCGACGAGGTTTCTATCGCAGGATTGGGTATTTTCTCAGTAAAAGCTCGGGCAGCTCGTGAGGCAAGAAACCCACGAACAGGTGAGGCTATCAAAGTTCCTGCAATGAAGGTGCCAAAATTCAGACCAGCTAAGGCGCTTAAAGACGCAGTTAAATAATTTTCTCTCGAGGGAAAAATCAAAAAATCGCCGTAGGGCGATTTTTTGCTATCATAAATCAACTCTCCCTCTCAAACAAAATACACACAACTGACGCTATAGCGTCAGTTGTGTGTATACCATTTGTAATATGTTACTTTTCCTCATAAGTTAATAAAAACAAAAAGTTTGGAGGATATGCCTCCTCCCTCCAAAGCTTCATCAAAACCTTCGCCTTCTCCCCCACCTTTCCATTTCCTATTACATTCTTTCCAATTTTCACAATAGGAAGAACTTCTTTATTTGTCCCTGTAATAAATACTTCATCTGCGGAAAGTAGCTCTTCAAGCTTCACATCTCTTTCTTCAACCTTAAAATCTTTCTTAGCAATTTTTAAAACAGCTCTTCGAGTTATCCCATTTAAAATATTCTTTACTGGAGTAATTAAGGTATCGTCCTTTATCATAAAAATATTACTTGTTGAACATTCTAGTACATTTCCACCCGAAACATATAGAATTTCATAAGCTTTTTGTTTTTGTTTTTCCTTCTGCATTTTTACAGCCTCCACGTAGTTTGTCGATTTTGCCTCTGGAATATATCTCATAAACTCATGTATCATAAGAGTTACACCCTTCTCTAGTTGAATTTTTGATGGTTCATAAACTTCTTCTGTAAGAATATAAAGTGTTGGCTTTGCTGGCGACAAGCTATTTTGCACTGGCCCACCAAGGAGAACTGCGCGGAAGCTAGCATCTTTGACTTTGTTTTTCTTCAATAAATCTAATGTGATTTTTTCAAACTCGGAAAAAGATATGGGCACAGAAAGACCAATGCTTTTAGCTGAATTCTGAAATCTAGTAAAATGCTCTTTTGAATAGAAAACCTTTCCGTTGTATGTTCGATAAAAATCAAAAACTCCATGCCCCCTTAGTACACCTAGGTCATTTAAAGCGATATGCGCCTTGTCAAACGGGATAATCTTTCCTTGGAAATAACAATATTTATAAGTCATAGTGCCACTATACTAACAGAAAATGAGGCAAAAGAAAAACCTCAATCTACTGGAGACTGAGGTTTTGGGAAGGCAGAAGAAACTGTTCTAGCTAGGCCGCCCGCTCGGCTGAAAGACCCTTCAGAAACTCTGCGAAGAGTTGATTGAAGCGATCCCGGTAACCTACTTCGTCAAAAACACCTTTTTCAAATTGAGCTTGGAGGTTGACTCCGGCTGGGGTTTGAAAGAACAGCTCGGCTTTTTTCACCGCTTCCTCGTCAGAAGCCAAGGTATCGCAGAGCACATCGACTGGCAATTTCAGTTTGGTTGGTTTCATATCTTTTTTATTTATAACATTTTCCACTTAAAATGTCAATTAAATTTATAATAACTGTTTTTTTGAGATTATTTTGCCTTCAGCAACAACAATAGAAGATATTTTCTTAGCAGAAGAGATGTGGTTTCCCCCTCTCTTTAATCTGTTGTAATTTGCAAACTGATCTTGGGGAACTTTGATCGCCCCAGCTTTAGCTTTTAGCATATTTAGCACATTTCTTTGATATGGCAAAAAGGAATTCGTTCTAGTCTCATTTATCTTATTAATTCGAATATACATCAGTACAGGATCGCAATTGCATGTATTAGCAAGCTCAACAAGAGACTCCCAAGTTGGTTCCATCTTCATAGCAGGCATAATGAGCTGACGATAAAATAAGTCTATGCTTTCCATTTTTGCTTTATATGCTTCTGTATCAATAGTTCCGTCTTCATTCAAGAATTCTTCTTCCTTTTCACCAACAGCAAGACCTTCTAATTGTTCTAACGCCTCAGCATATGCTTTGTGTTTGGTAAGAATCTTATCAATAGTTTCTTTTGTCGGCATATTTGTTTTCACTTGAACCAGAGAAATTTCATCAAATGCTGGATGTTCAGCTTTCGGATCATCAGACATCCCAATAACTAAATCGATAGCATGCCTTGTATCAAGATTAACTTCCGACCCAATAAATATAACTTTTTCTTGTTTTGAAATTGAATCAACAAAAGCATGAACACTTTCTGCTCCACGAAGATATTCATTAATTTTCTCAGCTTCTGCAAAATCCACTTCGGCATTTACAGCACTTAGAAAAATTGGATCCCTAAAAAATGAAGCCACGGATGAACCTCGCGTAATTAATTCTCTTTCCAAAAAACCTTGCATATCAGCTAAGCCCCTGATTTCCCCTCCTATATCAAGCCCGCTCGCAGGTGTTGCCTTTGCTTCAGCATTAATATATTCGCCAACCAAAGTTCCCATCAATGAAATTAGGCTGTTTTTTGCTACTTCAGTTTTACAAAGTGGAAGTTTATCAAACAAAATATCAAACTCAGTATCGAGCGAATCAGCTGAATAAACTGACTCAATTTCTCTTGGTCTGAACGAATACTCACCTTTTGACTTAATAGCTTCCGTTTCAGCTGGACCCCTCTTTCTATAATCAAATGCTTCCATTTTTAACATAAAGATATTATAGCAAATATGAAGATATTGGGAATCAAGGAAAATCACCGAGGCAAGGTCTTGGTGACTTTTTTGTGCGGGATGGGAGACATCGATTCCCCACGCAAGATTTCAAGCAAAGAATCGGCCACCTCAAAATTATGCCGTCGCATAATTTCTCCTCGGCCCCGAAATTTTGATTTTGTTTGCTAACAAAATAACAAAATTTCTTTCGATTCTCCCTCGCAAACGCTTCAAGCGCTTGCTATCCCGCACAAATAGAAAAACGCCCCAGAGGGGCGTTTTTCTATTAGTGCGGGATGGGAGAATCGAACTCCCCACCTCGGTTTGGAAAACCGATATTATACCAATTAACTAATCCCGCATTTCCTACTATTAAACTTTATCCACAAATACAAACAGAGACATCTTAGCATTATTTTTAAATTTACGCCATAAGTCTAAAACTGTCTTCTTAAAAGGTAATATGGGGGAGCAATTGTCGAAAAGGTCATTCTGGTCTATTATTAAGCTATAAATTATGGGAGCTTTAATACAAATCGCAGTACAACTTTTTTCTAGAATTTTTATAGCTCTTGTAGCCTACTCTTTTACTTTTATTGGCCAGACTTTTGATGCAAAATTAAACCAAGCGAGCACCACCTCACCCCGATTAAATATTTCCCCAATCTTTGTTCAAATCGAAGACCGAAATGTTGATGTAGAAAAAAACAAAATAGTCATAGCATCTACGACAAATAAAATTACAGCAACATCTTCTAAAAATGTAATTACAAAAAAACCAGTACTCACACCAACAATAAAAATTCCAAATGTCACAACCCCAACACCATCTCCTGCCAAAGAAAATCCTTCGCTTAGTAATCTTCCCGTTCCCACAATTGAACTTCCAGAAATAATAAATGAAATCAATCGAGGTATCGCACTCGGTGAGTGGGATAATATTTATACAAATTCAAAACAAAATGTTGTAAATATTTTTTGTGTAGCAACGAAAGGAAATATGGTTTCTATCTCAACGGGTAGCGGAGTCATCATAAGCGAGAAGGGGTACATTTTAACAAACTCTCATGTTGCAGAAAATTTTCTAATTCCAGGAAAAGATTGTTCTATCAGGCAAGGTGAAATTGCATCAGATAAATATAAAGCATCACTTGTTTATATAAATGAAAATTGGTTGAAAAAAAATGCTAGTGTTCTATTTTCACAAAGTGCAAGAGGAACAGGTGAAGATGATTTTGCCTTACTTTCAATTAATTCCAAAATTGATGGCTCGAATTTTAATTCAAATATTTCGCACACAAATGTGAATCAAACAGAGCTCACTGAACAAAATAGAGGAAATAAAATTCTTATTGCCGGATATCCTGCCGGAACACTTGGCGCACTATCACTTAGAAAATATTTAAACTTTGTTGCTGATGTAAATAATATTTCAAATGTATTCACACTAGACGGAACTCACGTTGATGTGTTTGATACAGAAGCAACAAAAGTTGGTCAACACGGATCTTCTGGCGGTGGAATTTTTAATGCTGAAAATAATCTTGTGGGACTAATCGTCTCAGTGAGTGATGAAAGTGGAAATGCAAAAATCAGTGCACTCACCACAACTTACATAAGTCGAGCATTAAAAAAAGAAACAGGAAAAACTTTAACTGAATTTTTAAACACAGACAAAAATATTCTGCTTGCCTCTTTTCTTTCAAAACAGAATTCTTTGTTTGAATATGTTGAGCCTTTTTTGCAGTAACAAAAAAGGCTAGAATTAAGAATTAGGAATTAGGAATTATGAAGAAAATACCTGCCCCTTCGGGTCAGGTATTTTCTTGTTTTGAATTCATTCTTAATTCATAATTCCTAATTCATAATTCTTAGACCAAAATCTTTTTCTAGTTTCTCAAAAACTAGAAAAAGATTTTGGTCGATACTGAAGCGCTTCCAAAATATGTGCATCCAAAATTTCTTCACTTTCCGCCAAGTCTGCAATTGTTCTTGCGAGTTTTACAACACGATGATAACCACGCGCAGAAAGTCCAATTCTATTTGCCGACAAATCTAAAATCTTTCTGGCTGAGTCAACTAAGTTTGCACAAGCAATAACATTTTTGGAATTCATTTCTGCATTTGTTTTGATTTTCAATTTCTTTTCTTTAAATCTTTTGCTTTGTATTTCGCGAGCTCTTACAACTCTTCTTCTCACATCTTCGGTTGTCTCCCCTGTTGCCTTTTCCATTAGCTCTCCATGTTTCACTTTGCTAACTTCCACCCACATATCAATTCGATCCACAATTGGCCCTGAAATTTTTCTTTGATATCTTGAAATTACTATTGGTGAACAAATACATTCTTTATCTTTTGATTGAAAATTTCCACAAGGGCATGGGTTCATTGCAGCAACTAAAATAAATTGTGCTGGAAATTGAGCAGTTCCTTTTGCCCGTGAAACGGTAACGACCCTGTCTTCTAGCGGTTGTCTTAGGGCATCTATTACTCTTGTTTCAAATTCTGGAAACTCATCTAGGAAGAGTACACCTTTGTGTGCGAGAGTCACCTCACCCGGCTTAGGAGTCGTTCCACCACCCACAAGCGACACGTAGGAAGATGTATGATGTGGAGCTCGAAACGGGGGTACACGCACAAGTGCGGAATGCAGGGCACCGGCAACAGAATGAATACTGGTAACTTCAAGTTGATCATCTAAAGATAGTTCAGGAAGTAAATGTCGAAACGCACGTGCAAGCATTGTCTTTCCTGTACCCGGTGGACCCCACATAGAAATATTATGTGAACCAGCAGCAGCAATTTCTAATCCTCTTTTTGCTGTTTCATTTCCTTTCACATCAGCAAAGTCCACATCGATTTCTAAAATATTTTCTCCAGTTAATAAATCATTATTATTTTTTTTAAGTGGTTCAAGTTTTTTATTTACAAACTCTTCTTCTGTTCCCTCATCGTCCAAATCAATATCTCTTTCATTCAAATGGTCAATCAACTCTCGTAAGTTTCTAATTCCATACACATCTATTCCTTCCACCAAAAGAGCTTCATCGGCATTTTCAATCGGCACATAAACTTCAGAAAAATTTTGCTCTTTTGCAAATTTTACAATCGGCAAAATGCCACGCACAGGTCGGACACTTCCATCAAGTGCAAGCTCTCCAACAAAAAGTTTCCCTTCGGGATTAAATTTAATATCATCTGAGGCAAGTAAATATGCAAGAGCAATAGGAACATCAAAAAGTGGCCCTTCTTTTTTTATATCTGCCGGCGCAAGTGAAACAACAATTTTTTGATTTTTTTGTTTAGGACTTGTGAAGCCAGAATTTTTAATAGCTGCACCCACTCGGTCTTTTGCTTCATCGACTTCTTTACTAGCAAGTCCAATCAAAGAAAAAGTATGAAGACCTTTTGAGAGGTCAATTTCGATATTGATAATGTGCGGCTTGAGGAGTACCGTTTGCGCAGAAAAAACTTTTGCGAAACTCATAATAAAATAATTGTACCACGTTTCAAATTAAAAATGTAAAGTGAAAAATGAAAAATTAATAATTTAATTTGATTCGATGTATCGAATCAGGGAGTATAAAATAAAAAGCGCCGTACCAAAAGGTCGTGCGCCTGAGAAAAACTATACTCCTTGATAGTACATTTCTGCTTGATATGCAGGAAGTCCAAGGGAATGACTGGTTAATGGTGGCAATGGTGTTTCATCCAGAGCCAGCTCGAGAATACTGAGTGGAGATTTAATCTTGTGGGTAATCCGTTTTGCTTTTCCAGCCTTTTCTCTTTCGAGAAACTTTTTAGTGATAGAGGATTGATCACTTTTTTTCAAAAGCTCCAACGCCCCTTTCGGATCATCGTAAAGCGAAGCGATTTCCTTCATCCTTTCAAATCTTATATTTTCGCGCGAGGTAGTTTGGTTCATAGTATTAATAATTTTTCTTCAGAACTCTTTCTGTCAACTCCATATTGACTAAAGTTTCCTTCAAAACCATACCATATTATTTTTATAAGTGCAAGCAAATTAAAAACCCCGAGCTAAATAAATAGTCGGGGTTGGAGTTGAATCGCTATTCTCCAGAGCGGTTGGGTTTATGACCCAATCTGAATGCACTCTTCGAGAGTATTGCATTCAGTCGAACCATCCACGAAATCGTGGTCCTCAATGATTTTGCGAAATCTCTCGAGATCACTCACATGAAGCACAATAACTGCACTGCCACCCACACGCTCTTTGACAGTGCGTGCCCAGATGAACATGTCTTCACCGTGCCGAAAAGTCGGAAGACACTTTTTGGCCAACTCATCAAAGAGCTCCATCGCTTCGGGATTCTTTAGAATCGAAAGATCCTTGAATGCCGATTTGATAAAATCATTCAATGTGGTAGACCAAGCAATGTCGTCCTCAACCCAAGATGGGTAATTGACACATTCTTGAAGTTTCCGGATACTCTCCTCAGTCGCCTCCCATGATGGAGATGATTTTTTGGAAAGATCCAGAATTACCGAAATCGTGTTATCAAACTCAACATCGATAATGAGATATGCAAGAATGGTTCTGTAGAACATAATAATATTATTCACAAGGTACAAAGCGGTGACGTTTTCGCTATACGAGTCCTGTTTTCACGATTGGACCAACGTTAGCTATATTTACCACCCGGTAGATACAGCCAAAAGAATTTAATTAGTTAAATACTTTTGGCCATATCTACTTCTGTTTCGTCATTTCTGACTCATCAGGACAAATACACATTTGCCGACAGACACGATTTTAAGGTTAATCGAGAACCTAGTGGGAATACCACTATTTTGAGACCGTCGCTTGGTGCTGATGGCGAGTGTACTCATTACCGTGCGAATCGACGTTGTAAACAACGCCGCCCCGAACTGAAACTCTCCTCTTGCACACTGGGCAAAGCACTACTTGCTTTTGTGCTTGCCGATTATCTTGCATGTGGCGGTGGATTGGACGATTCTGATTTTGAAACATGGTGTTTGGGGTGTTGGGGTTGGTTTGTTGGTTTTGAAGAACAGATTGGAATTTAGTCTG